>CAZNBU010000209.1:0-1578 GCA_964571035.1 uncultured Planctomycetaceae bacterium
CGTGGTCGCTTTCCGGCGCGAGCAGGAATGCCAGCGCATTGCACAGGTCGGCGTACTCGGCGAAGCGGCCGCCGGGCGGGTTGATGGGTTTGACCACGCTGTTCGCCATGATGCCGACGCCGATGGTGTTGACGGTGATCCCGTCGCGAGCCAGCGCGCCGGCTGCGTTGCGCGTCAGCATGCCGATGCCCGCCTTCGCGATGTGATACGGCACGGTCAGGCGATTGAATGTCGCGCGCTCGCCACCCGCGTACCCGATGTTCACCACACGCCCGAAGCGCTGCTGCTTCATCAAGGGCACACCCGCGCGAGTGCACCAGTACGCGGTGTACAGGTTGCTCTCGATCTGGTCTCGCCATTCGTCGGGCGTCAGTTCAAACAGGTCTTTGCGCAGGTAGTTGCCGACGTTGTTCACCAGCACATGCAAACCGCCCAGCCCGGTTGCGGCTTCCTGCACGACTCGCGCGGCTTGATCGGGGTCTACCAGGTCGCCCTGCACAGCAATGCTGCCGGGCGCGTGCGCGGTGCATTCGGCGACGGCGGCTTCCGCCTCTTCGCGTGACGAACGGTAGTGGATGGCGACCTTCACGCCCTGCTGCGCCAGCCATACAGCGAGCGCGCGCCCATTGCGCCGGGCGCTTCCGGTGACCAGTGCAGTCTTGATGCGAGTGTCGATTTTGTTCACCACGATCTCCACAGGACTGCTGGTGCGGCGCCGTGCTGCTACAATCCGCCCCGATGAAGATCTATACCAAGACCGGGGATGACGGCTCAACGGGCCTTTTTGGCGGCCAGCGCGTTCCCAAGCACGACGCGCGTGTGCAGGCCTATGGTACCGTGGACGAGCTGAATTCGGTGATCGGTTTGGCGCTGACAACGGCGGAAGGGGAGTTCCGCGAGACCCTGCTGGCAAAGCAGTCGGAATTGTTTTCACTCGGCGCAATGCTTGCAACCGCCGACGGCAAGGCCTCCGGTGCCGGTGTCGATGAAGCCCAGATCGCGCCGCTGGAAGCCGGTATCGACCGTATGGACGCTGAGCTGGATCCGCTGCGCAACTTCATCCTGCCCGGCGGCTCACCGCTGGCGGCGTGGCTTCACCTGGCGCGGACCGTATGCCGCCGCGCCGAGCGCGAACTTACCGCGCTGCGCGTGGAGCGGCCGAAAGACGCGCCGCGCCTTGCGCCGGCTGTGAAGTATCTTAATCGTCTGTCGGACTGGTTGTTTACGCTTGCCCGCCTGGCCAACAAACGCGCGGGTGTCGAGGACGTTCCCTGGAAGAGTGGCAATCCATGAGACTGATTCAATCGATCGCGCTGTTGCTGGTTGTGGGGGTTGCGGTTGCCGGTTGCCGCAGCTCGGCGGAGTTCTTCGGGTTCGTCGGCACGCCCGCAAGCGATGACGGGTGGTCCCACGACTACAACAGCACCGCCAAAGACACGTGGGAAGCCATCCGCCGCGTGGTGAAGGACAACGGCGAGATCACGTGGGAAGACCCGGTCAACATGAAGCTTGAGGGCCTTTACCACAACGCCACGGAGGGCGAGCCGCTGAACATGAAGGCTGCGGTCTACGACAAAA
>CAZNBU010000209.1:1588-6268 GCA_964571035.1 uncultured Planctomycetaceae bacterium
CGCGGCTGATCGTGCACTGCTGGTACGCCCGCCTCGCGCACGACCGCGGCCGGCCCGACGATGCGCGCGAGTTCTGCAATGTGGTGTACCGCCTGCTGAAAGAAGCCCGCGGCGAGGGCGTGGATGAGGACCCGGAAGTGACCACTACGTCCGAAAAGGCGGTTGAGCCCGACGAAGCGATCGGGTTCTTCAAGGTGACGCGCGAGCAGGCTTTCGCGACTTGCGAAGCCGTGATGAAAGAGTTTGGCGAAGTATCCCAGGCCGAGCCGGAGAAGGGCTACCTGCGCGGCAAGAAAGTCAACGCGCTGGAGAAGCAGTCGCAGGAAGTCATCGTCAACGTGTACGACCGCACCGAGGGCAAGGACGTTCGCGTGAAGGTTAGCGTCCGGGTGCGCGATGCCGAAGACAAACCGATGCAGGACCTCGCTAAGGCCTACGTCGGGCAGATCCACGAGCGCCTTGAAAAACAGTTCGGCGCGCAGGAGTAGCGTGAGCGGGGGCGCGGCACAGCCATCCATGCCGCAAGGTGATGAGTCGGGTGAGCCGGCACTCACCCCGGAAGCCATCGCGGCGGATTCCGTCCGAATCGAGGAAGAGCTTCGCACCGAGGAGGCACCGCGCCGCTCGGTGATGGGCTCGGCGCTGCTGGTTTCCGGCGCGACGTTTGTCAGCCGCGCGGGCGGGCTGGCGCGCGATGTGCTGCTGGCTTACCTGTTTGCCTTTTCGCGCGAGATGGACGTCTTTTTTCTCGCGTTCACCATTCCCAACCTTTTCCGCAAGCTGTTCGGCGAGGGCGCACTTTCCAGCGCGACAGTTCCGATCCTGACGCGCTATCGCATTCGCGGTGACATGGAGGCGACGCGGCGCTATCTCGGCACGCTCGGCGCGATCCTGCTGCTGGGGTTGAGCGGGCTAACGGTGGTGACGATTGCGGTTGCCTACCTGCTGCCGTCGGAGTGGTTCACGGACGCGGAGAAGTTCGTGCTGTTCCGGCAGTACCTGACGGTGCTGCTGCCGTATGTCGTGTTCATCTGCCTTGCCGCGTTGCAGGCCGGAACGCTGAACTGCTGGAACCGTTTCGGCTTGCCGGCGCTCACCCCGGCGCTTGCCAACCTTGGTTGGATCGCCGTGTTGGTAGTGATTTGGGCGACGCCGCTGCACGACGACATAGAGCTGGCTGTGCTTGTGATGGCGGTGGGGGTGCTGGCGACAGGCGTCTTGCAGTGGGGCGCGCAGATACCCGTGCTTGCAAAGTTGAAGCTGCTGGCGCGGCCCAAGCTCGCGCTGACAGAGCCGGGAGTACGCGAGACGTTCAAAGCCATGGCGCCAATGTTGTTTGCGCTGGCGGTGTTCCAGGTCAACACCTTCCTCGACCAGGTGCTCGCCGAGGCGCTTATCGAAGGCGACGGCGCGGTCAGCAGCTTCAACTACGCGTCGCGCCTGTTTCAGTTTCCACTAGGGCTTGTGGGCGTGGCGTTGGGCACGGCGATGTTCCCACTGATGTCGCGCTTCGCCGCCGAGAACCAGCTTGAGCGGCTGACCGCCAGCCTGCTCAACAGCGTGCGTTTGCTGGTGTTCATTGCCGTGCCAGCCGCAGTCGGCCTGGCGGCTCTTGCGTTCCCGGTCGTTGAGCTGCTGTTCGGCGGACCAAGAGCGAAGCCGGAGATGTTGGAACGCTGCGCGCTGGTGGTAGCAATGCTCTGTATCAGCCTGCCGATCGTGTCGATCATCAGCCTGCTGACAAAGGCGTTCTTCGCGCTGCGCGACTATAAGACACCAACCCGGATCGCGCTGGTTGCTGTCGCCGTCAACCTGATCGCCAACGTGATCCTGCTTCAGACCCCGTTGCAGGAGGCGGGGTTGGCGGTCGGCACGGCGATCTCCGGCGTGGTGAACCTCGCGCTGCTGGTGTGGGTGCTGCGCAAGCGGCTTAGAGGCACGATTGTAGACAGCATGCGACTTGCCGCGTCACCCCAGGTCAGTGAGCGGCTAGCGCAGCCGCTCTCGCCGTCCGCATTGCGCTCGTTCCCGCTGTCGCTGGTGCGCTCGATCCTAGTCGCCGCTGCAATGGGCGCCGTCGCCTATGCCGTTGAACGTACGGTCTTCGGCGCGTTCGGTGACCCGGCGCGGTCGATCCGCGCGCTTTCGGTAGTTGCCGCGATTGCAAGCGGCGTGGGTGTTTACGCCATCGCAAGCTGGCTGCTGCGCGCGCCGGAAGTGGGCCAGATTCTTTCGTTGCGGCGGCGGTCTAAAACTCGACCGGTAGCTTCTTGACCAGCTCAATTGCCTTCTCGGTGCACTTGACCTGATAGGGCAGGATCAGCACGCCCGCTTTGGTGGCTTTGCGAAGCAGCTTGCCGTACTCAGGGTCGATCTCGTCGGCTGGCCGGAAGACCTTCGTGTCGGTGCGCCCGCAGAAGTAGAACATGGCGGCGCCGAGGCCCTGCTCGGCCAGGTCGGTCAACTCGCGCAGGTGCTTCTGGCCGCGAGTTGTCACCGCATCGGGAAACACTGAGTAGTCGTCCACGCGCATGGAAGTGTTCTTGATTTCGACGTAGCAATCGGCGCGTTTGTTTGGTTTGCAGCGCGGAACAGGGTCCGGGTCCTTCTTGCGCTTCTTGGGCGGAACTTCGTTGGTCAGCAGCAGGTCGATGCGGCTTTTGCCATCCTTGCCGTACTTCACTTCGCGTCGGGTAAACGGGTAGCCCTTAAGCTCAGGCACAGCATCGGCGTCAACAAACGCTTCTACGGTGCGGTTGGGGATACCTGTGTTGACGTTCACCCAGGATTTCCCCATGTGAATCAATTCCCATGTGAAACGATATCTGCGTTCATCATTCTCACTATCGCTAAGTATTACGGGTCGACCGGGCTCATTACACGATCTCATGGAGCCGGTATTCGCACACATCGCAGTGATTTTCTTCCCGCCATCAAGCTCAACATCGGCGAGAAAACGCGAGTGGCGCCTGATCAGCGTGCCTTTGATCGTCGGTTTAGTGAGTTTGATCTGAATCGCCGCCAACTGACACCTCCACAGGGTGGGGATGGTGGGCCCGCTCGGATTCGAACCGAGAACCAAGGGATTATGAGTCCCCTGCTCTAACCATTGAGCTACAGGCCCACTGTTTGCCACCAAACTTGTTTCCGTCGTAATCCCTTGCTACAACCGCACTTTAGGCGGTTTTCCAGCCGGTTCAAGTCGAACGGGCTTGTGTGTAAGTTCGATGCGATTTTCCGCCCGATCAGCGAATTGGCGTCCTCAATCGTGTACCAATCATGTACCGAAAAAACTTTCAGAAATCGGGAGCCAGCCATGTCCAAACCTCGTGTCGGTGCCCGCATACAAAAGTGGCGCGGCGACTGGTACCTGTTTTACCGCGATGAAGCAGCGGGCGGAATAGAGCGCCGCCGCAAGTGCACGGGCCTTGAGGCAACGAACGCGTCATCTCGGCGCAAGCTCGTGCAGGAGTACCAACTCAAGGAGCAGTTGACGCGTGCAGAGCGAACGCGAAGGGGTGGTACGCTGGCATTCGACACTTCGCTGCTCGAAGCTCTTCAAGCCTACGTCGCGGACATCGACGAGCGCGAGAAGGTCCGTCGCCAGAATCCCGATGCCCGCGAGGGTCTCACGAAGGACAGCGCAAAGCAGATGCGATATAGCGTGAACAGGTTCGTGAACTGGCTGCGCACCAAGGAAATGGCCAACCTGACGACCGGCGAACTGGACGCGTCCACCATCCGGCGATTTTTCGATTCGTTGGCTGCCGAGGAGACCAAGCACGGTAACCGGAGGGTAATGCGCCGCGCTGCCACTATGAATAAGCACAAGCGGCATATTCGAGCGGCGTTGAACCACATCAACAATTTGCGGCCCCCGCGGTTCCCGGATTTCCTTCCATTCGTTGCGGCGACCAAGCAGAAGGCCGGAGACACGCATCCGCCGAGGTCGTTTACCAGCCGACAATTGGCCAATTTCCTGAAAACCGCCATCGAGTTTGAAGGCGAAAACCATGGGGCATTGTTCCTCGGAAGGCGGGCTGGCGAGCCTCCGACAGCAGTTCCGAGACACATCACCGACCCGCAAACGCCAGTCTCAGCCATCTTCCTGCTGCTTGCATTGACTGGTTGTCGATTAGAGGAGGCACTGCGCCTGAAGTGGAACCAAGTAGAAGTCGAGGAGGGGGTGTTGCGGTTTCAGCGAACCAAGACGGGGCCGTATCGCCATGTTCGACTACTGGATGCCCCGGAAGCAGTTATCGCGCCTGAGTTCTGTCGGCTTCTGTTTGTCTGGTGGAAGTTGGCTAAGGACTCACCGACGAAGGCCGAGGGATACGTCCTCCCGCATGGAACCCACCCGCGCCCATACCGGTCACGCTCCGAGTGGACGTTGGTGGATGACCAGGCGGGCCTGCACAGGATAGGTCCACAGGCACTGCGACAGAACTTCGTGAGCTACGGCGCGTCGTTGAAAGTGCCCGCTTCCGTGGTGGCGATGTGGGCTGGCCACGGAGCGAACGTTGCCGAGAAGCACTACCGCGCAACCGTAAGGCATCGTGTGCACACCGACACCTTCGAGGGGGCTATGGGGTTGTCCCCGATCATCCGAGACCTCATCCAGTCCATCGGCGACTGCACCGGCGTCCGCCCACCAGGAATTCGATAGCTGACTGGAGGTCC
>CAZNBU010000210.1:0-6250 GCA_964571035.1 uncultured Planctomycetaceae bacterium
GCGTGTACTTGATGTCGCGCTTGGTTTCGTCCAGCCCGCCGATGTCGTCCCAGGTGATCGTACTCGTGTGCACAAGCTGGCTGACGGCTTCGCTGATGCTGCGGTCGGATTCGCCGCCCGCGGTTTCCGGCTGCCGGTCTTCGTCAACCGAGGTGCTGGGCGGCGAGGGCAGCTTCGCGCCCTTGGCAGCTTCTGAGGCTGTCTCGCGCAGGCGGCGGGCAAAGTCGCGGTACTCAATCGCCTTGCGCTTGCGCGAATATTCCATGCTGCGCGACTGCGCGTACTCGGCGTACTTGAACATCGCCTTGGAAGCGGCTTCAAAGTGCCCAGCCGCCGTATCCGAATCGCCGGCCTTCCAGGCCATCTTGGCCTTGTGCAGCGAGTCCTCGCAGGTGCGTTTAAGTTTGCCGCTCAGGTCCATGGTGTTCCCAAGGGGTCAGAGGTCAGAGGGCGGAGGTCAGGGAAAAGCAACTTGCCAGGAACTGACCTCTAACCTCTGGCCTCCGACCTCTCCCTCACACTGCTCCCTCTTCGGATTCGAGGCGGTGCTTCAGCTCGGCCTCGGTCTTGAGAGCCGCGTCGAAGTCTCCCGCGCCTTCGGCTTCGTTGATGGTGTCGATCTCGGACAGGAACTTTTCCTTTTCCGGGTCCTGGTCCTCGAACTCGCCGTCCGTCTCCAGGCCCAACTCGTCGAGCGTGCCGTTCAGCTCATCCATGTACGCCTGTTCGTCGATCTGCTGCAACGCCAGCTTGGCGTCGAGACCGCTGGTGCGGATGCGCTGCAGCAGCTTGTTCACGCCTTCCTTATCCTTGCGCTTTTCAAGGCGCTCGAGGCCGCGGATGTACTTCTTCAGCGCGATGCCTTCGAGGTTGGAGACTTTGGCTGCGCGGCGGCTGAAAGCGAAGTCGTACTTGATCGCCTTGAGTTCTTCCCACAGGTAGTCGACCTCAATGGAGTTGCCCTCGCGGCGCGCCTGCTTGATCTGCTCGATTAGCGTGCCCTGGCGCGCGGAAGACTTGCGCAGTTCCATGAAGAACTTGCGGCGGTCGCGCTCAACCTCGCGCAGCTTGACCTTCAGCTTGCGCAGGTCGATCTTGCCGCCAAACAACATCGTAAAGAAGTTCTGCGCCATCGGGACTCCGGCATTTTAGATTTTGGATTTTGGACTCTGGATTCGAGAGCGGCCCAAGCCGTCAATCCAAAATCTAAAATCGAAAATCCAAAATCGCGTTACTCCAGCTCCGGCTCCTGTTCCATATCTCTCGCCGCTTCTTTGCGCTCACGCTCTGCCTGCATCAGCTCTGCTTCGATCTGCGCCAGTTCGTCGTCCATGGCCGGCTTTTCGGGTTTCTTGCTGTCGCCCAGGATTTCCTTTTCCAGCTTGCGCAGGTCTTCTTTGTCCTTTGCCGTCAGCACTTCTTCCTTGTTGCGGGTTACGCCCTCGCTGGCGTGGACGGCTTCGCGGAACTTCTCCATCCCTTCTTCGAAATCGAGCATGACGCGTTCCACCAGGTTTTGCTCGATGCCGCGCAGGTCCATCGCCTCCATCTGCTGGATCTTGCCGACGAGGTTCAGATGCAGCTCGATGTTCTTGTTCAGGATGTCGGCCTTGACCTTCAGGCTTTCCATCTGGCTGCGCGTGCGCTTGATCTGAAGCAGCACGAACTCTTTCTCGCGCTCGCCCACACGCCCCGACTTGATGTTCTCGATGCTCGCGCGCTCCGACAGCTCAAGCCGCGCCAGCTCCTGGCGCGTCTTGCGCAGCTCGACCTCGTTCTGGGTGATCAACTCGTCCAGGTGCTCCAGCATCTCGCGGGTGCTGTTGGCATCAAGGATCACCTGCTCGGCTTCGCCGGCTTGTCCGCGCAGCAGCTTCTTGATGCGGTCGAGCAGGCTCATGGACGCCCTTTCGCGCGAATCGGGAATCGGGAATCGGGAATCGGCTTGTGCGTTGCCAGCGATTGCCGATTGCCGATTGCCGATTGCCGATGGTTCATCTTCGCGATGGTCTCCGTATCCATAGTCCTGAACTCCACGCTCACGATCATGCCCTCATGCTTTCAAAGCGGTCGCGCTGGATGATCAGGTCGCCGCTGACTTCCTTTACGTCGATGCCCGGTGTGCGCTCGGCATACAGCATGGCGCGGTCTGTGACCAGATCCCTCCCCACAGCCACGCGTAGCGCGAGGTCATCAATCAGCATGAACCCGCCCGGCTCTTTCAATTCTCCGGCGGCTGCCAGTGCCGCGTCAATACGCGCGATCTTCTGGTCCACGGGCTCAGGATCAAACAGGTTCTCGAACAAAGCCGGCAGGATCGCGCCGTCGCGCGGTGCGGTCACCGCCCAACCCGGATCGGCATACTCCACAAGCGCCGCCCGCCAGTTGGTGCCGCCGGAAAGCGCACGCATCACTTCTTCGTCATGCCCCGCGAGATGGTTGTCGCGTGCGCCGGCGATGCCGATCACGTAGTAGACATCCGGGCGCAGCGGCGCCAGCGACCAGCGCACAGTTTCCTGGATTGCGTCGGCGGTGAAGCGGCGTTCTCTAAACCTGTAATCGAGCACTACGCAGACCTTTACGGTCGCCAGCCCGAGCATTGGCTTATGCAGCAGCCCGATCGATTCACGCCGCACGAACTGGCCTTTGCCGCCCGGGGCAAGGTCGCCCGAGCGAAAGCTGCGGCGCGATACCCGGTTGGGGTCAAAGTCGTAAAGCGACCCCTCGCCCGGGTGGGGCAGCATGCGCTCGCGCACGATGCGGGATTCAAGGCCCGAAAACAGGCTCTGCATGGCGGAGATTGCGGTGGCGCGATCGATCATTCCAGCGTTTCGGAGACCCTCGTCGCCCTGAGTATAGCTAATTTCGGCGTCGCGAAAGCCCACGACGGAAGTCGTGGGCAGTTGCCCGGCGGGCTGCGAATCAACGCGTGCAGCCAGTCCCCGCGCCTGTAGATTTGTCGCAAGGGGCGATAGTGTCAGGGCTGGAGTGCTGGAAGGCGATCTGTTTTGGCGGAAGCGTATCACGACGACGATGAGTTCCTTGGCAAGGCGTACGACACGCGGCTGATCAAACGGCTGATGCCCTACGCCAAGCCCTACATGGGACTGGTGCTTTGGGGCACGTTCTTCATGCTGTTCGCAGCTGCCTGCGAACTGCTGATCCCGATGATTGTTAGGGAAACGGTCAACGGGCCTTTCATGGTGATGGGGGCCGCTGACTCGACGCAGGCCCAGCATGACGAGGCCTGGCGTCACCTGGCGTGGATGTCATTCGGGTTTCTGGGCCTGATCCTGCTGCAGTTCATCACCCGGTTCTACAACACCTACCTGTTTCAGAAGCTTGGCCAGAAGGCGGTGCTGGATATTCGCCAGGACTGCTACGCGCACATCCAGCGCCTGCCGCTGCGGTTCTTTGACCGCAACCCGGTGGGGCGGCTTGTCACGCGTGTGACCAGTGACGTGGAGGCGATCGGTGAAGTGTTCGCAAGTGGGCTGGTGCAGCTTGCGGGCGACGCGCTGATCGTCATCGGCGCGCTGGTGTTCATGCTGGTGCTGGATTGGCGCATGGGCCTGATGGTGATCGCGGCGATTCCGGTGATGGCAGCCATCACATGGGTGTTCCGCGGCCGGGCTCGCTCCGCGTTTCGTGACATGCGCGTGAAGCTGGCAGTGGTGAACAGCTTTCTCAACGAGACGATCCAGGGTTGGCGCGTGACGCGCATCTTCGGCACCGAGAAGATGATGGCGCGCAAATTTGATGAGCGCTCGCGCGACTACCGCGAAGCCACGTACCGCACCGTGTTCAACTTCAGCCTGTTTTTCCCGATCGTTGAGCTTGCGGGAACGGCGACCGTGATGCTGGTGGTGTGGTACGGCACGACGGCGATCTTTGGCGGCACGCTGGATTACGGCACGTTCTTCGCCTTCTTCCTGTACACGCCGATGATGTTCCGGCCGATCCGCGAAATGAGCGAAAAGTACAACGTGCTGCAAAGCGCGATGGCGAGCGCCGAGCGGCTTTTCCGTATCATGGACACTAAGAACGACGTGCAGGACCCGCCCGCGCCGAAGACGCCCGAGATTCGCGGCGAGATCGAGTTCCGCAACGTGTGGTTTGCGTACGGGGACAAGGCAAACGGCAACCCGGAGTGGGTGCTGAAAGACGTTAGCTTCAAGGTGCCGGCAGGCGGTTCGCTGGCGCTGGTGGGGGCCACCGGCAGCGGCAAAACCACGATTATCAGCCTGCTGATGCGCTTCTACGACATTCAGAAGGGCGCGATCCTGATTGACGGCGTGGACATTCGGCAGATGTCCAAGGCACACCTGCGCGCGGCGTTCAGTCTCGTGTTGCAAGATGTATTCCTGTTTGCGGGTACGGTGCTCGAAAACATCCGCCTTGGGGACGAATCAATTGAACGCGAACGCGTGGAGCGCGCAGCGGAGGTGGTTCACGCAGCCAACTTCGTGCGTGGCCTGAAGGGTGGGTTTGACGCGCAGGTTGCAGAGCGTGGCGCGACGTTCAGCGCGGGGCAGCGCCAGTTGATCGCGTTCGCGCGCGCGCTCGCGTTCGACCCGAAAATTCTGGTGTTGGACGAAGCCACATCCAACATCGACAGCGAAACCGAAGCGCTGATCCAGGACGCGCTGGGCCGGCTGATGCAGGGGCGCACAGCGGTGGTGGTGGCGCACCGGCTGAGCACGATCACGCACAGCGACAACATTCTCGTGCTGCACAAGGGCGAAGTAGTCGAGCAAGGCAACCACGCCGAGCTACTAGCCCAGAATGGCCGCTACGCCAAGCTGTACCAGCTACAGTTCGCCAACGGACAAACCGCCGAACCCGGAGAACTAGAGCCCCCGACGCAAGTCGGGGGCGTGTCGGCATCTCAATCTTGAGCGTGCGAATGTCCCCGACTTGCGTCGGGGGCTCCAGTTTTCCTATCCGACCAACTTCGCATAGACGGCGCGGGCCTCGGCGACATCGCAGGTGCCATGCACCAACGCGCGCCCGTCGCGGTACAGGGTCATCACCAGGCCGCCCACCGGAGCGCGCAAGAGGAACTCGTTTTCGGCGCTGAGATGGACGGCGGAACGAATGCGCCGCCGGGCCTCCGCGAAGTCGAATGCTGCATTGCTACCGATCTGCACCGTATCCCGCCCGCAAAGTGTGCCGTTGCGGGGTGCATTCTTGCCTGTCAGCCAATCGAACTCGCGCCTGTCGCACGTGGCGCAGTTCTCACGCCGGGTTGACGCGTCAATAACTGTGCGTTCCCCGGTCCATACGTCGGCGGTCATCATCTTGGGGATCAACGCGTCCGCGTTGCCACTAAGTAGCTTCAGCGCCGCGCCGGTGGCCCAGGCCACCGCCTGCAACACCGCGGGCATGATGATGCCGGTGGTGTCGCAGGTTTCGCCGCCGGCAGCCGGCTGATCTTCCAGCATGCAGCGCAGGCACGCCGTCCTGCCGGGGATTACCGGCATGCAGGTCGCGCGCGAGCTCACGCACCCGGCATACACCCATGGCGTGCCGGTCTTGATTGCAAGGTCGTTGATCAGAAAGCGCGTCTCGAAGTTATCGGTGCCGTCCAGAATCAGCGTCGCGCCGTCCGCCAGCTTCTCGGCATTCCGGAAGGTGAAGTCATCCACGTGCGCAGTGATCGCCACCTCGCTGTTGACCCGCGCTAGCGCGCGCCGCGCAGCCTCCGCCTTGGGCAGCGCCTGCGCGGCGTCGTCTTCGGTGAACAGCGACTGCCGCTGCAGGTTGCTTTGCTCAACAATGTCGCGATCCACAATCGCCAGCGCGCCAACCCCAGCCCGCACGCAGAACTCCGCCAGGTGTGTACCCAGCGCCCCGCAACCAACCAGCAGCACGCGCGAAGCACGAATGCGGGCCTGCCCCTCAGGGCCAACAGGCGCAAACAGTTCTTGTCTGGAGTAGCGCGTCACCCCCTCAGTTCATCCGTCGTAGCCGCGATTGCAAGCAGCCGATAGCTGGCCCGATAAAGTTGACCGCTGTTGCGTTCGTCGGGGCGATGGTTAACTCGGGCGCATGAAGCTGAAGCTGCTCTACTTTGCTCATCTGGCTGAGCGTGCCGGAACGCGCGAGGAGACTCGTGAGTTCGCGGATGGCGTCAACGCGGGCGGCCTGCGCGCGCTGGTTGAGCAGGCGCACCCGAAGCTGGGTGGCGCGCTGGGTTCGTGTCGCGTGGCCGTGGACGAAGAGTTCGCGGGCGACGATATGCCGCTGC
>CAZNBU010000211.1:0-6249 GCA_964571035.1 uncultured Planctomycetaceae bacterium
TGCCGTAGATGTCCGGGCGCTCGTGCGGGTCTTCGCCGTACAGCGTCACGCTGTCGAACGCGGTGCTGAGGCGCGCCGCCGGCTGACCCTCTGACACCAGGTGAAAGCGGGTGTTGGTGCGCCCGGCTGGGCCTTCGCCGGCGAACATGCGCGTGGGGTCTTCGCCCGTGCGCTTGTACGGGTAGACGCCCGCGGTGTACGGAAAGCGGCCGGGGACGTTTTCTTCCAGCAGCCAGAACAGGCGGTCGCCCCAGTCGCTGAATTTTGGAAGCGCCACTTTCGGGAGCCGTGTTCCGCTCAACGTCGTCACGTAGTTGGCGACGCGGATCTTGCGCCCGCGCACCTCGTAGACGTTCTCTTCGTCAGTGTAGGACTGCGCGAGTTCCGGCCACGCCTTGAGGTCGGCTGCGCACAGCGGGTCAAGCTCGCCCAGCAGGTCGTTGTAGCGCTCGCGCAGGGCGCGGATGACCGGGTCCTTGCCTTCCCATTCGTCGAGCTTTTCCAGCGGCTCGATCGCCTTGTCGCCAAGCTCGATCAGCGCGTGGTAGCAGGCGCCGATCTTCTGCGCGATCGCGCGCTGCTGCTGCGCGAACCGATGATGGCCGCGCACGGTCTCAGCCACTTCGCTGAGATAGCGCGTGCGCTTGCCCGGCACGACAGTCTGCTGCGTCGGCCCTTCCGCGCCCGCGACCTGCGTGAAGTAGCGGGTTTCGAGCTTCAGGCCCGAGACTTCATTCAGCCGCTCCAGCAGTGCCTGGTAAAGCCGGTTGACGCCGAGATCATTGAACTGCGCGGCAATCGTCGGGAACACCGGCATGTCGCCCGGGTTGATGTTGCTGGGCGCGCCGCGGTTGCGCCACACCTGCTTGCGGATGTCGCGCAGCGCGTCCTTGGAGCCGCGGCGTTCGAACTTGTTGAGCACGATGAAGTCGGCGTAATCCAGCATCTCGATCTTTTCGAGCTGCGTGGCTGCGCCGTACTCGCTGGTCATCACGTAGATGCTGGAATCGACGTACTCGGTGATCACGCCGTCGGCTTGGCCGATGCCGCTGGTTTCGACGATGATCAGCTCAAACCCGGCGGCTTTGCAGATGTCGATGGCGTCGTCCAGCGCTTCGCTGATTTCGGTGTGCGATTCGCGCGTGGCCAGGCTGCGCATGTAGACCCGCGCGTTGTTGAGCGAGTTCATGCGGATGCGATCGCCGAGCAGGGCGCCGCCGGTGCGTCGGCGCGTGGGATCGATGCTGATCACGGCGACGTGCTTGTCTTCGAAGTCGAGCAGATAGCGGCGCAGCAACTCGTCAGTCAGGCTGCTCTTGCCGGCGCCGCCGGTGCCGGTAATGCCGATCACGGGCACCTTATGCTTGAGCGCGTTCTTGCGCTTGGTGACGGCCTTGCGGGCGCGCTCCCATTCATCGGGCGGTGCCTGGCCGTTCATCTCGGCGAGCGAGATGAGGCGGGCGACGGCGCCCTTCTTCCTGGCGTCGAAGGTGGTGAGTTCACCGTTGAGCGTGTGCACGGTCGAGAAATCGCACTCGGTGAGCATGAAGCGGATCATGCCTTCTAAGCCCATCTCGCGGCCGTCGTTGGGGCTGAAGATGCGGGTGATGCCGTATTCGTGCAGCTCGTTGATCTCGTCAGTGACGATCACGCCGCCGCCGCCGCCGAAGATCTTGATGTGACCCGCGCCCTTTTCGTGCAGCAGGTCGTACATGTACTTGAAGAACTCCATGTGGCCGCCCTGGTAGCTGCTGACGGCGATGCCCTGGGCGTCTTCTTCAATGGCGGCGTTGACGATTTCTTCGGCGCTGCGGTTGTGGCCGAGGTGGATGACCTCTGCGCCATTGGCCTGCAACAGCCGACGCATGATGTTGATGGACACATCGTGCCCATCAAACAATGCGGCTGCGGTCACAAATCGGACCTTGTGCTTGACCTGGAAGGTCTGCTTCATGGGCTGGCTCGTGCCCCAAGGGCGACTACCGCGCCAAGCGCGGGCCGTCCCAAACTCCCGACTATCCACAGGTTATAGTACACCCCCGCCCACGTTTGTAGACCTGAAAGGGGGTCCAACCCGCGCTGAAATGAAAGCGGCCGGGGAAGCCCCGGCCGCCGTTGCCGTATAGCAGGTACTAACCGACCAGCGCCTCTTCTTCGCGGCGGTTGGCGCTTTTTTGGGTGCCTTCCGGTAGCTGGCGGGCTTCGGGGTTTACGGTGTCCTCGGTGTCGTCGGGCTTCTCGGGCTCGCCGGTTGGGATCTCGCCGCTGTCGGCGCCCTTGCCGACGTCTTCCGGCGTCAGGTTGAGTGTGTACTTCACGAACTTCTCGTTGAGCGCCTCCCAGTCCTTGTCGCTGGTGATACCGAACGTCTTCTTGAACGCGTCGATAGCGGGCTTGAGGTTGTAGTGGCTTTCCAGCACCAGATCACCGGTGTAGTCCTGCTTCAGGAACTTCCACCACTTCTCGCGATACGGGTGCGTGCCGCCTTCCTTGTAGTAGTTCAGGAAGTAGCTCATCTGGCAGGCGGTGGCGTAGTAGATGCCCATGGCGATCTGCTGCGCCACAAAGCGGTTCGGCAGCCCCCGCTTGCTTTTGTACCCCACTTCGTTCAGCCGCTCTTCGCACACCGTGCGTACGTCGCCGTAGTGCGCGCAGCGAATCAGGTCCTGAAGGCGGAAGATGTTGTTGTTGTCGAGGCTTTGGTACCAGTTCTGCCACGACTGCAGGCGCAGGTGGTTCAACTGCAGGAAGTCGTATTTCGCGTCCTTGCCCTGGCCGCCGCTGCGCACGAAACCTGCCACGGAGTCCGTGATGCCTTCCTGCACGAACACGCTGGTGTAGCGCGGGCGCATCGGGTCCTGCCCGGCTTCGACGCGGTCGAAGTTGATCGGCTTGGCGGCGTAGTGGTCCGACAACATGTGGAACGACTCGTGGATCAGCACGGATTCGTTGAACCACAGGGTGTCGGGGCTTACGTCCTCGCGGTCGTCATACGTGACCACGACCGAGTTCGGCGGCGAGTAGTACGCGCGCGCGCCGGGCGGCGGGTAGCTGCCGTTTTCGTCGTGGTAGTAGGTGTGCATCGATTTCTCGTCTTTGAAGACGATGATTTCGAGCGGCCAGTTTTCCTCGGCTGCCTGCTTGGCGTTGTCGAGCGGCTTGCGGCGCTCAAGGCCCATGGCGTCGATGAAGTTCTTGGAAAACCACGCGTACAGGTCTTTGAGCAGGGCAGCCTTGCTGTCCAGTGTTTCGGAGAACTCGGCGCTGCGGCCCTCGCCGCCGAGCGGGCGCTCAACGTACACCATGAACGGCTTGTAGTAGGTGTAGGTCCAGACCTCATCGAATTCTTCATTGTCGCGGCGCATGGCAAGCTGGCAGAACGGGCGGCGGCGCTTGGCGCGATTCCAGAGCTTGTTGTTGTCGTTGGATGCGCCCTTGGTGTCGTTGGTGGCCTTGAAGCGCAGCCACGCCAGGCGGGCGTTCTTCCAGTACCCGTCCTCCTCGTGCTGCTTGAACGCCGCTTCGCCGTTCTTCATGGCGACGGATTCGAGGCGCTTGAGCTCTTTCAGCAGGTCCGGCGGGTACAGCTTGGTGTCGCGGTAGACCGGGTCGATGTCGAACATGAACCGGTCGTACTCCCTGGTGCCGTCGATGGCGTACAGGGCGTATTCGTCCATGATCGCCGGGCGCTCGTAGCTGTCCCAACCGACCATGCGTGCGATCTTCTCAAAGGTCTTGTCCACCTGGATGGTGTTGCGCCGGCGACCGCCTTCCTCGACGGTTACCGTCTTGGTGGCGATCCCCGCCTTCTTCAGGGCATCCAGCGCGCTCTTCAGCAGGTGCTCGGCTGACGGGTAACCGTCGTCCTTGAGCAGCAGGGCGACCGCGGCATGGGTGCGCGCGTCGGCGCTTTCGACCTTGGTCTGGAGCTGCAGCGCCCAGGAGTCCTGCATCAGCTTGAAGTCGGGGTTATCTTTGCGTTGTTTGGCTTCCTCATAGAAGCGCTTGACGTCGTCCAGCGACAGCGACGACGCGTTGTTGACCGAGTTGCGCATCTGGTCCAGCAGCCGCTTGTCCGCGCGCACCTTGGGGTCTTCCGCCACCGGCATGCCGCTGCCGTCCTGCTGCGGCACCGGGGCCGGGCCCGGCGGCGCGGTGAATACGAGAATCAGCACTACCACCAGGATCAACCCGACGGCGCCGCCCGCGATGCCCAGCACCAGCGGCAGCGAGTTCTTCTTCTGGCCCGGCGGCATGCCGTACGGCCGCCCGTGCCCGTGTTGCTGCGGTTGCGGCCGGCCGCGCTGGCCCGGCTGCGCCATGCGCGCCGAGAACCCCGCGGTGGTGCGGCGCGGTGCCGGCACGCGCCCGCTAATGCCGGGCGAGGTGGGTGGGCCGCCCGCGACCGTTTCTTCCTTGCGCATGACCGAGGCGCCGCCGTCCATGTCGACCGAGGGCGGCGCGGTGACCGCCGTGCTGGTGGTCTTGCGCGCAGACTGCCGCGCGATGTCGGCGCGGCGGATCGTACGCGTTTGGCCGATGATGGTCGGGTTCGCGATTTCAGGCGAGGGCACCGTGATCTGCGCGCTGCACTTTTTGCATGTGGTCTTCTTGCCCGCGTGCGCGGGCGACACGCTGTACTTCGTGCCGCATGCGGGGCATGGAAAGACGATGGTATCGGACATCGTGGACTCCCTGCTGTCTTCTGTCGGGCCAGTTTCGCTACTGTAGGACTTTTCCGCCTTCTTCGAAAGCCTGCCTTGCGCCATACGGGCGGCTTGGCGGCCCGCCGCATTCAGCACGGCGTCGTCCAACCCCGGCGGCGGCGTCGGGGCCCGGAAACGATTTTCCAACGGATCTGGTGATGTCATGGCGTTCTTCCTGGTTCAGCCGCCCCACGCGGCTGCTCCGCCCGCCCCCTGCTCGCGGGCGTGTTCCCTGCCCGCTAACCACCCTGCGAAAGTTCCCTCAACCACTCCCGCAGCTTGTCCAGCGCCAGCCGGTGGCGTGATTCCACCGTGCGCGGGTTTTCTTCCAGTACCTCGGCGACCTCCGCAAATGTCAGCTCGCCGTAGATCTTCAGCAGCACCACTTCGCGCTGCTCGGGCGGCAGGCGGCGGATCGCCCTGTCCACCCGCTGTGCCTCTTCTTTGCCCGCCGCAGTGTCGCGCGGCTTGATCAGTTGCGTCGCCGGCGCGGCTTCGGTGATCGTGCGGCGCTCGCGTTGCCGTTTGCGCAGCCCGTCAATCATCTGGTTGCGCACGCTGCCGTAGAGGTACGCCTTCACGTGGTGCGCGCGCAGCAGGCGCGTCGGTTCTTCGACCATGCGCAGCCACATCTCTTGCGTCAGGTCGGCGGCGTCCTGCTCATCGCCCGTAAGTCCCAGCGCGTAGCCGTAGATGCCGGCGTTGTGGCGCGAGTACAGCTCAGAAAATGCCGACAAGTCGCCCTTGCAGAAGCGAGCGATCAGTTCAGCGTCAGTGTCGGTGCGGGTGTCCAGCGCCACTACCATTGAGACGCCGAAAGGCCGGCGTTTCCTCAAAGAAATCGGGAAAAATCCCGCGCGATCGGCAGGGGAACCGGCCGCGTCTCAGGGGGAATCGCACTATAGCAGGGTTCAACGGGCGGTGTTGGGTCTTGGGTGCTGGGTCAGTGGTCGGCACGTCTGTGACCGCCACCTGTCAACTTCCAACTTCCAACTTCCAACTTCCAACTTCCAACTTCCAACTTCCAACTAATCCACCTTGCACAGGCCAAGCGTGATGTTGTCGCTGCCGCCGCCGTTGTTGGCTTGCTCGATCAGATCCTTGGCGATCGCCTCAAGCTCTGCGCCGGCCTTGCCAAGGTGCTCCATGATCTCCGAGTCGGTGACCAGATCGGTGAGCCCGTCGGTGCACAGCAGGTACAGGTCGCCCGCTTTGGCTTTGTCCCAGCGCACGTCGACTTCCACGCTGGGCTCCATGCCGAGAGCGCGGGTGATGATGTTTTTCAGCGGGTGGCTTCGGGCATCGTCTTCGCTGATCAGGTTCTTCTTGCGCAGCTCGCCGACCCAGGAGTGGTCCTCGGTCATCTGGAACAGCTTGCCCTCGCGAAGCCTGTAAATGCGCGAGTCGCCGACGTTGGCGGTGACGATGTAGTCCTGGTCAAAGACAGCGGCAACGATCGTGGTGCCCATGTTTTTGAGCGCCGCGTCGGCGTTGCCGCGCTTGTAGATTTCCTTGTTGGCGTTCTTGATGCACTTGGTCAGCA
>CAZNBU010000212.1:0-6210 GCA_964571035.1 uncultured Planctomycetaceae bacterium
CGCGCCGTCGTTCGCCACCTGATAGTCGGCTTAAACGTCGATGCCGGGGGCGGTGGGGGCAGCCTAAACGAGATTGTGAGAGCCGCCGTCGATGGCGATCCAGTCGTTCAGCGCGGCTTCCACTTGCATGGACTTGCTGGTCTCAACGCTGTCGCTGCGGCGGGCGCTGACCTTTTCCCCGATCTTGATCGTGACCAGGTCGTGCACGCGCCACGGGCGCGGTGCGTCCGGCTCCATCGTGTAGTAGCTGCCGCGCTCGGCCTGCCGGTTCGCGGCCTGGAACAGCGCCTGTGCGGACAGTGCCGCGGGCAGCGTGATGAGGATGGCGATTGCGATCGTCTTCATGTCGGTTTCCTTACTGCGCCTCGGCTTCGCCGGCGGCGGTGACGCGCGCCAGCAGGTCAATGTGTTCGCGGTTGTTTTCGCCTTTGCGGCGCAGGCGGATGACGTCGCCTTTGGCGCCGTTTTCCTGCGCGTCGGCCATGACGGTCAGCTTGCCGCCGCCCGGCAGGTGGGCGACCACGGTGACGACGTCGCCGCGGCGGATCAGCAGGGCCGGCTGGGTGTTCTGGTTGGTCAGCACTTCGCCCGGGGTGATGTTGCGGGCGGCTTCCAGGCCAGTGGCTTGCTTGAGGTCGCTAAACCCGGGCTCAGCCAGTTTGCTTGTGCGGACGGTCTTGAGCGTGAACTCGGTGATGGTGTCGCCGCGGGTGTATGCGCGGCTGCTTACGACGCGCTGGATTTCGAGCTCGGCCCGCACGGTCAGTGTCAGGTTGCGGATTTCGCGGCCGTCGGCGTCTACCGTGAGTTCGAAGTCAAGCCGACCCAGAGTGGCGGTGCGCTGGCGGGAAGCGACGTTGGTGAGCGTGAGGCGCTTGCCCTTCAGCTGTTGCAGGCTGCGGCTTCGGGATTCCTCTTCGACGATGAGGCTGCCTTCGTGGTGAGGGAACTGGTCGTTGAGGATGCGGCGGATGCGGGCCAGGGCGTCGGTGGCGATGTCTGTGGGATCGGGTTGCGGGGTGGTTTCCTCGGTGATGCCTATGTTGGTGTTTGCGCCTGTAATCGTCTGATGGCCCTTCGCTTGCGCTTCCGCCTTCGCCGAGGCTTCGGCGGACAGGTCGGGCTCTTGTTCTCTGGCGGTGTAATCGCCAGTGTCGTCGGTGGCCTTCAGTTCGCGGTTTGCGCCCAGGACCAGCGGCTTGCCCCATCCGTAGAACGCTACCTTGTTCGTGTCGATGCCGGACTGCAGCAGCCGGCGGCGGATGTACTCCTGCTCGATGCTGCGGGCTTCGCCTTGCTCCGGCGCGCGGCCGAGAAGCACGCGGCCGGCTTGTTCCGCGTTGTCGCCTTCGATGTCGGCGATCGCGCTCAGCGCGACGTACCCGGCTTCGATCGTGGCGCTGCGGTGCAGTGTCACGACGAGGTCTGCGGCGCTTTGCGCGGCGAGCGGAGCGGTGAGCAGGATCAGCAAGACGATGGTCTTCATGTCGATTCGCAGGTTTGGGGTTGTTGTTCCCACCCAGCCCTTACGGGCCGGGCTGATTAGGCCCTGAGGTTGTTGGCTGTGCGGAGCATCTCGTCTGAGGCGCGGATCGCGTTGCTGTTGATCTCGTAGGCGCGCTGGGCGCTGATCAGCTCCACCATCTCGCGCACGATCTCGACATTGCTCTCTTCGAGAAACTGGTTCTTGATCTTCCCGAAGTTCGCCTCACCGGGCGTTCCAGTCTCGGCTGCGCCGCTTGCTTCGGTTGCCAGATAGAGGTTGTCGCCAATCGCTTCCAACCCTTTGGGATTGGCGAAACGGGCAATCTCAAGTTGAAACTCGGCCAATGCCGTTGTCTGGCTTCCGCTGTAGGCCTGGATGAGCCCGTTCTCGTTGATGTTGTAGTTGGAAGCTTCCTGCGGGAACGTGATCTGCGGGTCCACGTAGTAGCCGTTGCTCGTCACCAGGTTGCCGTCACGGTCTTTCTGAAAGCTTCCGTCGCGGGTGTATGCCTGTGTGCCGTCGGGCAGGGTTACCATGAAGAACCCTTCTCCGATGATCGCCATGTTGAGGTCGACGCCGGTTTCGTGCAGCGACCCTTGGTGAAACTCCTTGTCGACGCTGGCCAGTTGCACGCCGCTGCCGATGCTCTTGCCGACCGGCGTTACGTTGTCGCCGGGCATGCGCATGCCTGCGCGCTGGATGACCTGGTACAGCAGGTCTTTGAAATTGGCGCGGTCCTGTTTGAACCCCGTGGTGCTGACGTTGGCCAGGTTGTTGGCGATCACGTCAACGCGGGTTTGCTGGGCAATCATGCCCGAGCTGGCTGTGGATAGGGCGCGGATGGTCATCGGTACGGTCCTTGTTGGAGAGGTCAGGGGTCGGAGGCCAGAGGTCAGTGACTACAACCGGCTTCAACCCAATGTTTCCCTGGCCTCTGTCCTCTGGTCTCTAACCTCTTTAGTTGAACGGCACTTCACCGACGCGCTGGATCAGCGTCGAAAGGGTCTGGTCCTGGATGCGCAACATGCGCAGGTTGGATTCGAAGGCGCGGTTGACGTCCACCATCTCGGACATCAGCAGCACGGGGTCGCTGGAGGACATCTCCACGCGGCCCTGCTTGATTTCGGTGTTGTGCGCGGCGAGCGGTTTGACAGCTTCGCCCTCGCGCGGGGCGATCAGGGTGTTGCCGAGCTTTTCGAGCTTGGCTTCGTCGGCGGCTTCCAGCACGTGCAGCATCAGTGAGCGGCCGGTGTCTTCCGCGCCGCCGTTGGCGCCCAGCACGCTGATGGCGCCGTCCGGCGCGATGCCGAGCGAGCTGCCGCTGGCGCCGAAGCTGGCAGCCAGCTCGTTCATGTTCAGGCGGCGGCCCCGCGAATCCAGCAGGTGCGCCATGCCGTCGCGGGTGACGATGTCGCCGTTGGGGGCGAGCGTGAAGTTGCCGGCGCGGGTGTAGGCCTGGCCGCGGTCGATGTGCTGCACGACGAAGTAGCCCGGCCCGTTGAGCGCGAGGTCAAGGTCGTTGCCGGTTTCGCGCAGTGCGCCCTGCTTGCTGTCTACGAAAATGTCGCGCAGTTGCACGCCGGCGCCTTGCAGGTCGAACAGGGGGTCGGTCCTGGTCCACGGGTCAAGGTTCTCGGCTTCGGTGGAAGCCATCGGCCGCTGCATGAATGACAGCAGGTCGCGTTTGAACCCTGGCGTCTCGATGTTGGCCAGGTTGTTCGCCAGCGCGTCAAGGCGCGACTGCTCGATGTGAGCGCCCGTGCCGGAGATGCCGATGCCGTGGATCATTCTTTCCTCCACGACGGCAGTAGCAGCCGGTGTGCCAATTGGATTTGCGGGGGCGGCGGGAGGCCGCAGAGGCCTGGATACAGGGGTTTGCCGCGTATTGAAGAACTGCAACGCGCGGGAAGGAACTTCCCGTTTGAGGGGAAGTTCCTTCCTGATTCACTACTCTGGCTTCTCTTCCTTCTTCTCTTCTTCCTTGGGCTCGGCGATGCGGATCGTCTTGCCGTCGATCCGGAACACTACTTCTGATCCCAGCGCGAGAATCTTCGCCGTGTCGCCGCCCTTGCGCGACAGCTCGAACCACTGCTCGCTCATGTACTCGACGGCCGTTGAGTCGGCGATCTCGCCGTTCTTGAGGTCGCTTTCGATCCAAACGCCGTCGCTCCAGATGAAGCTGCGGGTGCCGATAGTCTTGACGACGTTGGCGGCTTCTTCCTTCGCCTGCTCGTCGCTCATGCCCTTTTCCTTCAGGGCCTCCACACGTTTGTCTCGACGTGCGGATTCGCCCTGCTTGCGGGCGCGGGCTGCCAGATCGTCTTTGGCCTTCTTTTCGACCTGCTCGGCGTCGTCGGCTGACTCCGCTTCCCGCCGGTCGGCGTTGGCCTTGGATTTGTCGACCGCGCCGGCACCGGACTGATCCTGCGGCGCAGCCGGCGCATTGCCGCCTACACCGCCGCCAAGGCCAGTGCGCGAGCCGCGGCTGCCGAACGCGTTGTCGTCGGCGCGGCGGCCTTCCGGCAGTGGACGGCCGGGGCGCACCGGCGCGGTGTCCTCGACCACGAGAAAGCTGGTGTAGGGCGTGACGATGCCGAACTTGGTGCCGAGGCGAACGATCTCGGCTTCCAGTTCCTTGTTCGCGCCCTTGAGGTTGATCTGGTCCATCAGGTAGCCGACGCGGCGCACCGCCCACATGCGCGGCAGGTAGGCTTTGCTGGTGTCGCTGGCTTTGAACTCGACCGAGTACTCGAACGCGCGCTTTTCGCCGTTGACGGTGCCCTCCAGGACAAGCTGGTGCTTGCCCGGCTTGTCGAAACGGCCCAGCACCGAAAGCTGTGTTCCCGCAAACACGTCGCCCGGCACCTGCGGGTGCAGGTCGTGCAGCTCTGCCCCGTCGATCCGCAGCTTGACGTCGCTTAGCACGGGGCTTGCGATCTTGTTCGCGAAGTTGCTGACCTTGATCTCCATGTCTTCCTTGGGCTTCACGTACTCGCGCTGGCCCTTGTTCTCTTCTGCCAGTGTGTCCAGCAGCCAGGTGTTCACGTCGTGGCCCACACCGAAGGGGAACAGGCGCACATGGCTTGCCCGCTTTTCGCGCGCGAGCTTGGCGAGTTGCTGGACGTTGGTGACCTCGCCCATCGTGGGCAGGCCGTCGCTCATCAGCAGGACGTAGCAGGGGCGAGTGCTTTCGCTGCCAGCCAGCTCGTAGGCTGTGCGCAGCGCGCCCTCGAAGTTGGTGCCGCCCGCTGCATCCAGCTTGTCGATCTTGGCTAGCGCGGCTTCGCGAGTTTCCTTGTTGGCTTCGGTCAGCGCGTCGTGCAGTTTGCGCGCCTCGGTGCTGAAGGTGACGATTGCAAAGCGGTCTTTGTCGTTCAGCTTGGCGACGCAGAACTTGATGGCCTTCTTGGCTTGCTCGATCTTGCCGTCGTCCATCATGCTGCCGCTGGTGTCGAGCACGACAATGACGTCCTTGGGCAGGATGTCTTCTGCCGCAAGCTTGATTTTGGGCGTCAGCAGCGCGAGGAAGTAGCCGGGTTCGTCGCCGTCGCGATACCCCATCACGTTGGCGCTGACGGCGCCTTCGGCGAACCCGTAGAACATCTCGAAGTCGTTGGAAGGCTGTGTTTCCTTTAGCTCAAGGCCGATCACGGCTTCGTTGTCGCCCTTGCGGATGATCTCGACCGAGTGGGTGGGGGAGTAGATGGTGCGCAGTGCCTGCTCCGACTTCAGGTTGACCTTGACGCTGACCGCCTTGGGCGCGACTGGCGAAAAGTTGCGCGTGCGCAGCGGGTAGTTGAAGCGCACGAGGCCGCTGTCGTAGGGCAACAGCTCGGTGTAGGTGAAGGTGATCGTGAGGTCCTGCTGCGGCAGGATTGGAAACACGCGCGCCTTGAACAGCCCGCGCCCGGCGTACTCGAGCAGGCCGGGGTCGATCATGCGGCGCACGGTGTCTTCGTAGATCTTGCGGGCTTTGTCGGCGGCCAGCAGCTCGCCTTTGACCATCTGCCCGTTCATGGTCATCTGGAACTCGTTGATGGCGGCTTCTGCGGGCAGGGGGAAGATGTACTCGCCTTCAAGTTGCCAACCGTTCGGGTTGTAGAAGACCTGGGTGATCTTTGTGGTCGCACCCTGGTTATCGATCGTGGTTTCGACCGCGTGGGAGCGGATTTCGATCGGCATAGTGCGCGGCATCGGGCGCGGCGTCGGCCTTGGGCGCTCGATGCGGCGGTCAACAACGATGCCCTGGGCGGGCAGCCCAATGCCGGCAATTGCCAGCAAACCCATAAGCCAGAAGGATTTGTGTGAGAACATAGCGTCGCTCCGTGGTTCGGCGTACCGAAGCTAGGACGACACGCGCGGGCGCCCGGTTCCGGAAATTGTGACGGATTCTGGGGTTAAACCGCGCCAGCCTTAACCGGCAGGATGCGGACGCTTCGCGCTACCTGAAACAGGCGCTTTTCGGCGTAGAGGTTTACGGCCTCCGGGTAGGCTTCGCGCTCAGCTTCCATGACGCGCGCCTGCAAAGTCTCCACGGTGTCGCACGGGTTCACGGGCACCTTGCGCTGCAGAATGGCTGGGCCGTGGTCGTACTCTTCGTCCACGTAATGGACGGTGCAACCGGATTCCTTTTCGCCGGCTTTGAGCACGGCTTCGTGGACTCGGCTGCCGTACATCCCTTTGCCGCCGAACTTGGGCAGCAGCGACGGGTGGATGTTCAGCAC
>CAZNBU010000213.1:0-6208 GCA_964571035.1 uncultured Planctomycetaceae bacterium
GGTAAGTAACGCGCCCGTGATGGCCTTCGTAACAGGCCCTGTGGAAGAAGAGCGCGCGCTGCGAACATTGGCAAGCGCGTTGACAATTCCGAGCGGCCGGCGCGAGGCGCTGGCGGGGCCGAAAAAGCTTTCGCACGCGCCGAAAGTGCAGCGCTCGCGCGTGAAATCCGGCGGCGAGCAGGCGCATCTCGTGTTCGCCTGGACCGGCGGCGGCGTCTACGGCCGCGACGACTACGCGCCCACCCTGTTCGCTGACGCGATCTTCGGCGGCCTCAGTACAAGCCGCCTGTTCAAAGTCGTGCGCGAGGAGCACGGCCTCGCGTATGCCGTGAGCTCGGCGTTTCACCGCGCGCGCGGCGTGATTGTCGCGCAGGCGGCTGTGGACCCCGGCAAAGCCGACAAGGCGGTGAAGCTGATCCGCAGCGAGTTCGCGCGCCTTGCCAAGGGCGGTTTCAGCGACGACGAATTTGCCGCCGCACGCGAAACGCTGATTGAATCGCGCCGCGCGGCGCTGGACAACATGGGCGCGCGCGCCAGCGACGCGGTCTTCCAGTCCATCCTTGGGTTCAAGCGCAAACCCGAAGCACAGATCAAAGACATCCGCAAAGTGAACCCGGCGCAGGTGAAAGCAATCCTGAAACGCCTGCGCCCCCGCAGCGAATTCCGCCTCGGGTAGCGTCAAGCCGGTACCGGTTGTCGCTCGGCGGGCATGTTCAGCGCCCAGGGCGGTGCTTGCAGCGTGGTTCGCGGCGGGTCCTGCGGCGCGGGAGCGGGTTCGTTTTCGTCGGCGTCTGTCACCGCGGTATCACCGTGCGCGTCGCTTTCACCCGCATGCTCCGGGCCGAACTTGCGGTACACCGCCTGGTCGACGAGGTCATGCATCTCGGCGCGCAGGTGCGCGAGTTTGTCCAGCGCCTCCATCAGCGCCTTGGCTGCCCGCAGCGCGACGCTTGGCGCGACCTCCCAGCGGTAGCTTTCGCGCGGCTGACTGAAGGGCAGCGCCTGTCGCGCAGCCAGCTCGCGGCGATGGGCGCGAACCTGCTCGGTGTAGTACTCGATCATCTCTTCGACCAGCGGGATCTTGAGATGGATCGACACAGCCTTGCGCAACTCCGCCCCGTAGGCGGTGCGCTCGGCAGCAACATCGCGGCCGCGAGCACCGTCGGCAGGCGCATGCCGGTGTTCAGCGTGCTCAATACGATCCGAGTGAAGAGTGCCGCGGCCCTTGCCCTTGCGGCCCGTTCGAACATTAGCGTATCTCGACATAACAGACTCCGGAAAGAACAACCCCCGAAGCCTACAAACCGACGCGACACCATTTGGCAGAAGCACAGACCCACGACGAGAGGGACAGCCGTGCGATCAAATCGCGATGTACGTGCCGCTGGTGGTGGCGTTGGCGAGTGCTGCCAACTGCTGCATGAAGGAGGCTCCGCCGCCGCCTACGCAGATGCTGTAGAGGTGGCAATCGCCTGCCGGCTGCCACCATTGGGGGAAGTCGGCGAGCACCTGGCTGGCTGAGCCGGAGGTGTTCGGGTATCCGGAAGTGACGAATGCGATGTACTTGAGGTTGCTCGGAAGGTACGTCGCGCACGTGTTCTTCAACGCGGCGTAAGCGGGCGAACCGCCGCCGGGGTTCAAAGCCGGCCCGTTGATCCACGTAACCGCGCTGTTCTGGTTGACCGGGGTTGCGGGCAGCAGCGTTCCCCAGAGCGGGCTGCTGTAGGATGCCGCAACGCCGAACTGGTCGCCGAACGCGATCAATTCGAATCGGTAGTGCGCGGGCAACGCATTGATGGTTGCGATCATCTCGGCGCGCACGGTCGCGATCTTCGATCCCGCCATGCTGCCGCTGGCATCCAGCAGAAACACGCCGCGCTCGCGGATCTCGCTGGTGGAGGCAAGCGTGCCGAATCCCGGCCGCCAGGGGCCGCCGCTGATTGTTTCTACCGTGTACTCGCGCGTAGCGACCGTCATTGCCGAGTCGGTCACCTGCAGCGTGAATGTGTGTGGCCCTGGCAACGTGGGCCTGCCGATCAACACGCCGTTGTTGAGCAGCAACCCGTTCGGCAGTGTTGAGCTTGGCGCAACCGACCAAAGGTAGCCGGTGCCGGTCCCGCCGACGGCATAGAGCTGCGTGCGCAGCTGGAACTGCTGGCTGCACTCGCCGAGGTACTGTGTGGCGACGGTGAGTTGCCCCAGTTTCGGCCGCACTTCCACACTGAATGTCGCCTGGGCGCTGACGGATGTTCCGGTAACACTGACAGTGAAGGTGTAGTTGCCCGGAAGGGTCGGCACGCCCGACAGCAATCCAACGCTTCCGAACCCGTCCCAAACCCCAAGCCCCGGCGGGATCGTGCCGCCGGTGACCTGCCACGAATGCGTGGCGCTGGTGCTGTTCACCACGTGCAGCTTCACCACATAGTCGTACCCGTCCACGGCGATCGGCAGCACCGGCGAGTTCGCGATGCCGAACTGGCCGGCGCCGACCTGGATCGACAGCGGCTGAACCGCAGTGACCGCCTGCGAGTCGCGCACCTCGACCACGAAGTTCCAGGTTCCCAACGTGGTCGGCGCGCCGGAAATGAGCGCGGCTGGCGTGCCCGGTTGAAAGTTCAGCCCGGACGGAAGGACACCGCTTGTGATCGACCACGTGTAGGGCGGAGTGCCGCCGGCGGCCTGCACGGCCGCGTTGTACGGCACGCTGTGCGATCCCGCGGGCAGCGACGCCGTCGAGATCACCAGCGGCGCGACGTAGCTGATGTTGATGCCGTATTGCAGCGAGGCGGTGTTGCCGACCGAGTCCTCAATCTGCGCGGTGAACACAAAGAACCCCGATTGCGACGGAGAGCCCTGGATCGTGCACGTGAGGCCCGCGCCCGCAAACGTCAGCCCCGGCGGCAGGTTGCCGCTGGGCATGGTCCACGTGTACCCGGGGCCGATGCCGCCGCTGGCGACAATCGTCTGCGAGTACGGCGTGAACATGCTGCCGCCCGGCAGGTTGGTCGTGACCATGCCGAGCGGATCGTGCACCGTCATGGAAAGCGCCTGCGAAGACGTTGCGCCGATTGAGTCTGTAACCTGCACCGTGAAGTTGTAGGAGCCCGGAACGGTGGGCGTGCCCTGGATCAACCCGCTGAGGTTGTTCGCGCTGATGCCCAACCCCGGCGGCAGTGTGCCGGTTGTGACCGTCCACGCGTACCCCGCCTGTGTGCCGCCGGTGGTAAGGACATCCTCAAAGTAGAAGTTGCCCTGCATGGCGTCCGGCAACGTCGTGGTCGTGATGGTGACGGGTGTAGCCGGTTGCACCGTGATGGTGAAGTCGGCTGAAGCCACGGCAAACGAGGCGTCGCGAACCTCCACCGTGAAGTTGTAGACCCCGTACGTTGTCGGCAGGCCCGAGAAGGTCATAGCCGGCGTGCCGGGCGAAAGCGCCAACCCCGGTGGCAACGTGCCGGATTCAACGTTCCAGGAGTACGGCTCCTTGCCGCCGGTCGCCGTGATCGCCGCAGGGAACGCCACACCAAGCTGCGCAGCCGGCAGCCCAGTCGTCATGATCTTGAGCGGCTTGGGGTCAGCGTTGCCGCCGTCCGAGCCGCCCTCGCCGCAGGCGGCAACCAGCAGGGCGCACAGCAGCGCGGCAAGACAGGAGATTGCTCTCATCGGCGTCGTCCGGTGGATGTGGTTTGATGCGCAACAAATCGTACGCCTGACACACCGCGCGGGCAATTGCAATCTCTGTCGTGGCGGGGGATTTACTCGCCGGCGTGCAACATGGCGACGCCGCGGCGGGTGTAGTTGGTTTCGCCGGCTTTGCGGTACAGCATTTCCAGCAGGTACTCGCCGGGTTTGATCTTGCCGAGGCTTACGTTGACCGTCTCGGTGGCGAGCACTTGCGCGACGATGCCTTCGGGCGCGGTGGCGGTTACCTTGACCTGGATGCGGCCTTGCGCGTCGGGCTTCGAGATCTCGTCCACTTTCAGCGTCCATCCCGGCGTCGGCATCTGCACGCGCACGCTGGCGGCGAACACCGGCGGCATGGACTTGCCCATCACGATGTCCACGCCTTCGACCCAGTTCTCGCGCGCGTTCAGCGACATCGCGTAGCGCGGCTCCTCACCTGCCACTTCTCCTTCGTTGCGGTTGTCGCGTTGCGCGCTGGCGGCTACGCAGGCTGTGCACAGCAGCAGGCATGTCACGATGAGCATTCTCATGGGTCGTCCTCCTGCTTCCTGAACGCCAAATGCAGCCCGCCGGTTCCAGCCTACCCGAAGCGGCGGCGGGCTTCGCGTTCGAACACTGTGGCGGTCGGCTCATCGAAGTTGCAGAAGCGGATCGTCTTCAGCGAACGTTCCGGGTTGTCGTCCAGCCAGTTTTCAATCGTTTCGAAGAAGGTGTGCGCGCACAGCTCTTTGGGAAAACCGAAGACGCCGCTGCTGACGGCTGGAAAACTGATGCTGGCCAGTTCGCGCTCTTCGGCGAGGTTTAGCGACTCCTCAATGGCTGACGCAAGGTTCGGCACCTCGTTGCCGGTGCCCCACACCGGCCCTACCGCGTGAATCACGCACTTGTACGGCATGCGCCCCGCGCCGGTGATCACCGCGCCGCCTACCTTCACCAGCCCGTGCGCTTTCACCCATGCGTCGCACTCGGCCTGGATCTGCTCGCCGCCCGCTTCGCGAATCGCGCCCGCGACACCGGCGCCCAGTTGCAGTCGCTCGTTGGCGGCGTTGACGATTGCTTCGACTTGCTCGGTTGTAATGTCGGCTTGCACGACCGTGAGCTTGCAGCCCTTGATCGTCTGCTCCCACAACTGCGTGGGCATGGCTTCCCCCCGGTTTTGGTGGCATCATCCTGTGGTCGGAAGGATACGAATGCGACACGTCCGACACACCGCCTATCTCAGGAAACACCCCAATGACCTACCAGAATGTGCCTGAACTCAAAACCAAGCTGCCGGGACCCAAGGCAGCCGCCGCGGTTGCGACCGACAAAGAGTTCATCTCGCCCAGCTATACGCGCGGGTACCCGTTCGTGATGGCGCGCGGCAGCGGCGTCGCCGCTGAGGACATTGACGGCAACGTGTTTCTGGACATGACCGCCGGCATTGCGGTCAACGCCACCGGCCACAGCCATCCGCGCATTGTGAAAGCAATCCAGGAGGCGGCTGCGCGCTTCACGCATATGTCGGGCACGGATTTCTACTACCCCGTGCAGGCCGAGCTCGCGCGCATGCTTTCGCAGCGCACGCCCGGCGGGCCGCATCGCATCTTCTTCTGCAACAGCGGCACTGAGGCGAACGAAGCCGCGATGAAACTCGCGCGCTGGTACACCAAGCGCCCGTACCTTATGAGCTTCCGCGGCAGCTTTCACGGGCGCACGTATGGCTCGATGAGCCTGGGGTGCAGCAAGGCGATCCACCGCAACCACTTCGCGCCGCTGGTGCCGAGCGTGGTGCATGCGAACTACCCGTACCCGTACCGCGCGGCGCCGCACCTCGATACGCCGGAGAAGGTGGGGCAGGAGGCGCTGGACTACATCGAGCACACCGTCTTCAAGCGCGAGGTGCAGCCTGAAGAAGTCGCGGCGATCTTCGTTGAGCCGATCCAGGGCGAGGGCGGGTACATCGTGCCGCCCGGCAACTTTCTGCCAGGGCTGCGCAAGCTGTGCGACAAGTACGGCATCCTGCTGGTGTTCGATGAAGTGCAGAGCGGCATGGGCCGCACAGGCAAGTTCTGGGCGCACGAGCACTTTGGTGTGGAAGCGGACATCATTACATCTGCCAAGGGCATCGCGTCGGGCCTGCCGCTGGGCGCCGTGATCGCGAAGAAGGACATCATGACCTGGCCGCCGGGCAGCCACGCCAGCACCTTCGGCGGCAACCCGATCGCGTGCGCGGCGGCTGTCGAGACGGTGAAGCTGCTGGATGAAGAGCTGATCGCCAACACGGCAAAAATCGGCGCGCACCTGAAGGGCAAACTGGAGGCGTGGGCCAAAAGCAGCAAACACGCGGGCGAAGTGCGCGGGCTGGGGCTGATGCTTGGCGTCGAGATCGTGAAGTCGAAAGACACCAAGGAAAAGGACGCGGAGCTGCGCAACGCAATTGAGACCGCGGCGTTTCATCGCGGCCTGCTGATCATCGGGTGTGGCGAGAACAACATCCGCTTCTGCAGCAGCCTCGTGCTGACAACAGCGCAGGCGGACAAGG
>CAZNBU010000214.1:0-6199 GCA_964571035.1 uncultured Planctomycetaceae bacterium
ATGCCGGCTTCCACCTTGCCGACCAGGTCGCCGCCGACGTCGGCCGCCTTGGTGAAGATGCCGCCGCCGACGCGCGCAAACAGAGCCACCAGATAAGCGCCAAGGCCAAAGGTGATCATGGCGTTGGCGACGTCGTTCATGTTGACGTCTTTGGCAATCGGGTCCACGACCCCGGCCATCAGCAGGAACCAGACCGAGACAAATGCCAGGCCGATACCGACCACGCTAAGGCCCATCACCGCGCCGGCCTTGAACGCGACCTGCAGACCGGCGTTAAGCCCGCCTTCCTTGCATGCCCACGCGGTGCGGTTGCTGGCCATGGTGGCGGTGCGCATGCCGAACCAACCGGTGACGAAGCTGCAAGCACCGCCAGTCAGCACGCCGAAGAAAATGAAGAACGACAACCACCAATGCGCGCCCCACAGGTTGATCACGGTGATCACGACAGCCGTTGCCGCCAGCGCGATAAACACGACCCGCTTCTGCCGGTTGAGGTACGCCATCGCGCCTTCGCGCACGGCGCCCGCGATTTCCTGCATCCTTTCGTTGCCGGGCGCTGCTTCGCGCACCTTGGCAAAGAACCCCTTCGCCGTCAGCAGTGCCAGCACGGCTGCCACCAAACCCAGGACAACCGTGAAAATGCCGTAAAGGATGTTGCTGGTTGAGCCCCAGAAGTGCGAGTCATTGTCAACCTTGACGTCACCGCGGACCCATTCGCGAGTCGCGGCGGTCATTTCGCCGGGACCGCCCTGCAGGCCAAGCTGCTCCGCGGCGCGGTCCAGCATCGGCGCTGCGTCAAAGAACGCCGCGGGCCCGCCGTCGTGGGTCAGTGCAGCGAACGACACCACAAGGCCCGACAGCACAATCCCGGCTGCGGTAAGAAGCTTCCATGGCGAAACGGCTTGCAGCCTTCCGCGCAACGAAACGATCATCGACGTCTCCTACTCGTTCAACTCGGTCACCCCGGATGCCAGTTCCGGGACATCGGACAGGTTCTCGCGTGCGTGGTCGAGGAATGCCGCTACAGCCTCCTCGCCCCCCGCGCGGCGGGCGTTCTCTATACCCGCACGCAACGCGCTTGCAACACCCTCGACGTACTCATAAAGGCGAGATTTGCGCAACTCCAACCCGCGCAGTTGCGGGTGGTCCGCGGCCATCCAGGCCATGCGGCAGGTCAGGATCACCGCCATATCCATCGCGAACGAATGCGGGTGCATCTTCAGCGCCGGGCGCAGCACCATCAGCATGGCTTGCACCCGGCACCAGTGCGCGGTGGCGAGCACGACCTGTGTCTGCTCGTCCAGCTCCTGCAGCGCGCGGATCGCGCCGAGTTGCCAGTCTTCGGGGTCCGCCGCGTAGATGCCGAACTGCAGGCCGTATTCTCGCAGGAACTCATGCAGAGCGTTCGTCTGCTGCTCGTTCAACGCCTCGGCCATCTCGACAGTGCGGTCGGCGAGCTGGCCCCAGTCATCGCGATCATCGTGAAAGCGCGCGCGCTCGGCACGCAGCAGGCCGATCGGATAGGAGATCGTGCGGTCGAGCAGGAAGTTCCATTCGTCCATGCGCAGCGACGGCTCGTTCGGCATCCGCTGCTGGCCCTGGTGCAGCGTCTCCAGGCCGCGCAGCACCCATTGCAGGCGCTGTTCGTGCTCAGGAAACGGGGCGCTGATGTTGTAGGCCTGATTCCACGAAAGGTAGCTGTAGACGGCAGGATTGCGCGGCTGTAGCTCGGCGATCAACTGGTATGCAGCGAGTGTCTCGTAGTAGTCGCCGCGGCGGTAGGCATCCCCGGCCCTAAGCCAGAGCGCCGTGGTGGCGTACCCGCGCGTGGCGCCCAGCACCCGCAGCCCGGTCTGCCGCGCCACTTCGGCGGCGTCGGCCGCAGCGGGGCGGTCGGGCGCCGGAAGCAGCGCCGCCGCCACCAGCGCGACAAGGATGACAATGGCCTGCGGGACAAGACGCCTCATGGGGCCGTTATAAGGAAGCAAACCCGCCTGTGCAGCAAAAACGCCCCGTTGCGCGGGCCGTAGCCGTAAGTACCTTTCCGCACGCGATGGGCCTGTAGCTCAGTTGGTAGAGCGATGCGTTCGCAATGCATAGGTCAGGGGTTCGAATCCCCTCAGGTCCACCACGCAGACGACCCGCAACCGCGGGTCGTCTGCGTGCCCGCTAGAAGCCCCGCGTTGAAGCAGCCAATAGGCACCGCCGGCATCATGGCCTGTGGACAATCGGCACAGACCACTCTGGCGATCCGATGCTGGTCCATATCCTCTGTCTTGAATTCTCTTTGCAGTTGAGTGCACCACTTGTGTACGATTTTCGCGTTCAATCGCCGGTACGATAGCGGCTACAGCTCTGGGCCTGTGCCAGGTACTACCGAAGGTTGTGGTGCATTTTTTCTCTTGCGAGGTCCAACCATGAAAGCTTCGAGTATTGCACTGACGGCAGTGCTGGGCATGGCACTTCTTACGGCGTTCAGCGCGAACAGTCTTGGCGCACAGGAACAAACAGACGCGTACGCCGGACTCCCCGTAGAGCTACGCACGCGTGAATCTACCCACTACCGGCTGCCGGACGGCACAGTCCGTGCGGTGATCACTGCGCGCCCGCAGAACTATCAGGACGCGCAGGGTGTCTGGCACGCGATTGACCCGACGCTTGTTCCCGGACACGAGTTTGCGTTTGTCAACCTCACGAACGGGTTGAACTCGCGGTTTCCTCATTCCATTGCCGACGGCGTGTCGGTGAGCGGCCTCAGCCAGCCGGACCTGCGGATGACTCCGATACGCTTTCTCGGTGTTGACGAGGACGGACTGATCGTCAGCGACAACACGCCGAGGGCATCCGTTGCCGAGCACCGTGGCGACCGCACCGTGCACTACCCGGGACTGTTTTTCGGGGTGACCGACGAGTACGTCGTGGATACGGACAGACTGAAGCACAACCTCGTGGTCGATTACGCTGCCATGCTCGACATGAAGAAAAGCGCTGTCTTTGGCGCGGAGTATCGCGTGCGCGTTCCTGCGGGTCTGAGGGCGTCTGCAGCGGAAGGCGGTCGTACCGTCCAGTTTCTCGACACGAGCGGCGACTGCATCTACGAGCTCGGCGCGGTGATCGCCGTCGACGCGGTCGGTGCATCCGTCGACGGTAAGCTGACGTTCACAACCGACAGCGACAGCATCGTCGTCCGGATGACCATCCCCACTTCCTGGGCACTCGATGACTCGCGCCAATGGCCGATTCGTATCGACCCTACGGTGACTTTGCAGCCCGATCCAACCGCTGGCAAGGACACCATGGTTCGCGCGCAGGCGCCAACTTCCAACTATGGCACCGGCACATCCATCGGGTCGAACTACGGCAACACTTCAGGGCCGCTTCACATCCTCATCCAGTTCGACTTGTCTTCCATTCCGTCGACCAGCCTGGTTACAGCGGCCAGTTTCGAGTTGTGGCATTGGTCCAACACCGTCACGGGCAATGTGTTCGAGGTGTACGAGGTCACCGGCGCGTGGCAGGAGTCGTCAGTCAACTGGAGCAACAAGCCCCCGGCTTCGCCAACTATGGCCACTTCGCTGACGTACCCGAGCGGTTCCGCTGCGTGGCGGGCCTACCCGGGAATGGCCGCGCTTGCACAGAAGTGGGTTTCCACACCGACCAGCAACAACGGCTACTACATCATCAACGCCACTCAGGACTACATGAACGCCTATCACTACTCCAGTGACTACACCACCGACCCGATGATCCGGCCGAAGTTCATCGTGGACTATCCTGCCAATCCCGATGGCACTGTGATGTTCAACTCCAGTCCCGCGGCGGGGCACCTGACGCTGCCTGAGACCGATCTTGTGCTGCTGGACTTGAAGGCACAGGCGTTCGGAATGAACTACGCGTTGAACTCGCTTACGGTTGCCAAGACCGGAAATATGGCCGACGCGACCATCCAGACCCTGAAGCTTGTTGCGGACTTGAACGACAACGGCGCGGTAGACGCAACAGACGGTTTGCTGTCGCAAGGCGCACTGACATCCGGACAGATTACGTTCTCAGCCGCCACGCCCCCGATGCTCCCGCTGACCGCCGGTACTCCGGTCCGGCTACTCGTCAGCGTGACCATTCCTTCGCTTGTGTCACCCGGGACTACACTCGGGCTGAACATAGCGAGCGGCGCCAGTGTCGTGTGGACAAGCACGACGGACTACACCACCTATCCGATTTCAAGCGGCCTGTGGCAGGTGTACGGGCCGGTTAGCGTCTTCCCGGCGGTCCAAACGTTCGACCAACCGCCCACCTATTCGAACATGCTGGTTGCCAATGCGCCCGGATCGTATCCAACCGTGATCACGCCGGGAGCTGCACCCGGCAGCGCTGCAGTTGCAGGGACAGGCGGCAAAGCGCTCCAGTCTGGAGGCCCGGTCCTCGGCCTCGGCCCCGAATCCGGTGCCGGCATGATGCATCTTTCGGGGAATTCGGGCCCGAGCGTTGTGGCAATCGATTTCCTTTTTGACATGTCCGTGATCACCTCAGCCCACTATGTCGAACTGGACTTCTGGTGGGCGAATGTCGGGCTTGTCTCATCCGCCTCCACCGATGCGCTTCAGGGCGTTTTCCTGAGTACAAATGGAGGCACGACCTGGCACATTGCGGTATTCCAGTTTCCGGCAAGCAGCGCCACGGGGATCTGGTTTCACGAGTACATGAACCTGACGGCGATGCTCAACGCGCTTTCGCTTACGTACACAAACCAGGTGATGATTCGATTCCAGATGGCGGGCGATGCCTTGGCGGGCGTCCTTCTTGATGAGGTTTCAGTTTCTGTGCAGACACCGCATCTGCGCACCGGCGTGACAGGCACGCCGGGCCGCGTTGGCCCTGGTGCCGCCACAGATCGCGTTGTCTCCGCAGGTTCGGTAACTGCGGTTTCTCCGGCGCAAACGATCTCGTCGTTCGTGCTGACCAAGCAGGGAACCATCGCGGACTCGGAGATAACGGAAGTAAAGCTCTGGGCGGATACCAACGCAGACGGAGCCCTTGACGCGGGAGACACACAGCTGGGGACGACTCAGACGTTCTCAGGCGGATCGGCCACGTTTTCGGGGTCGCCCTTGGGATTGGTGCCTCAGTGGGCAACGGTCAACCTTCTCGTCACCTTCTCAACTCAGTCGGGCATCAGCAACGGAACGACTTTTGGTGTGACGGTCAACAGCGCAAGTGCGGTTACGACATCACCGGGGCCCGTAGGCACCTACCCGGGAGAAGCGTTCCCGCTCAACGGCCCGCTGCACCGGTACGAGTACGTCAGCGTCCCGTATATGGAGAACTTTGAAACCTTTGCACTCGACATCAGCAACCCTGTTCCGCTGAGCGGCGGGTGGCTGAATCGCACCGACGATGGTGTTGCAGGAACCGGCGTCAATGACTGGTATGTCGACAACGGCGGAACAAGTTCCGGCTCGACAGGGCCGAATGTCGACCACAACCCGGGTACAGCAACGGGCAAGTATCTGTACGTCGAAGATTCCAATACTCCCAACGGAGGTGTTGGGGTGATCTTGGACTCACCCGTCATTCCCATACCCACGACCCTGATCAGTGCGACATGCGAGTTCTGGGTACACGCGAACTGCGCGGGTGGCGTCGGCTCCAGCGAAAACTTCCTTCACATCGACATCATCGACCTGACGGCAGGGGCCACCATACAGGACGTCATTTCCGCCATAGGGCATGTTCCGGACGCATCTTTGACGGTTTGGACCATGTTCGCGGTGAACCTTACCCCTTACATCGGGCACGACATCATCGTCCGATTCCGGCTGGAAGACATCGGAGTTTCGTTCCAGCACGATGTGGCCATCGACAACTTCTCGGTGGACGGAGTCATGAATTCGGCGCCCTCGCTCGAGTTGCCCACAGCGGGCAGCGCGTTCACCGGGACGTCGGCCGCAGGCTACACGGCGACGGTTGCTCCGGGGCCACTGACGGGCCTTGATCTGGAATTGTTTGACGCGGATCTCGATCCGATCGACGTCGTTTCGGTCACAGTGGTTCCGTCGGCACCGGCTGGAATCACGGCACCGGTCACCAGCAGCGCCAACACCAGCGGAACGGTCATCTCGTTTACCGGTGACGCATCGCAGGCGGTCCCCGGCATCTACGACTGGACAATCACGATCGACGACGGATTCGGCGTCGTTAT
>CAZNBU010000215.1:0-6172 GCA_964571035.1 uncultured Planctomycetaceae bacterium
CGCCAGCCAGGATGCCATGGAAGAGCCGGAGGGTCGCGCCGAATACACGCGCGTGCTGGCAGCCATCGACCGAATTCGCACTCGCCCGGGGACGGTCGCTGTGCGCGTGACGGCGCTGCAACTCACCGATGAAACCGCATTGCCGGAGGGCATCGTGACCGGCCGCCCCAGCGCAGCCGACGTGGCGGAGTGCCAGGCGCGCGGCGAAGTCAGCATGATCCGGCTGCTGGCGAACATGACCGGCCAGGCGAACGACCTGCTGAACTTTCGCATGGCTGCACACGTGCGTGACTACGAAACCCATACGGCAACGGGGATCGCCGTGGATGATCCCGAGGTGGGCACGCTGGTGATGGGGCAGCAGTTCCGCTGGGTCGCCCACGACGCGGGCGACGGCAAGCTGCGGTTCGAAGTGCGCGCCGGGATGTCGGTAGGCCCGTCGGCGTTCGAGCAGGTGACGCTGCGCGACGGCGTGACGATCGAGCGCACACGCAGCTCGCTGGCGCAAATGCGCGCCGGCGACGACCTCGCGGTAGGCGAGCGCATGGCCACCGTAAGCCCAGCCGCAGGCGCCGAAGGCGAGCTGATCGTGCTGATCCTTGAGCGCCTGCAGTAGGGCGAACGACCACGTACGCCTCTCTTGAGGAAGGAACCGGGCCGCAACGCGGCCCGGTTCTGGATGGCGCCCGCCATGAAGCTCCGCAGTGTGGGTAGGCTTGCAACCGCTGGTGGTTGTCCTTAGGTGATATGAGAAGGAGCTCCCTCCCTCACGTGGCGCTGGTCCGGCGCACAAAACGTCCAGTTAAGTTAGTGACTTCAAAGCGAACTAGTGCCATTCTGTAAGCCATCGAACCGACAATTTTGGTGTCGCGCCGCCAGGCTCACCACGCTCTGGCGGAGCGATGGTGCGTCACGAGGAGATCTGCCATGAAGCTTCATCGCGTATGTCTGCTGGCTTTGGGGGCCCTGTTCTGTGTGCCGCTTGCAGCGCAGTCGCATGTAGTTGTGGGCACAGTTGAAAGCCCGACGGGATCCGGGAACGTGTACCCGTTCAACTACTCACCAGGCGGGCGCTACCAGCACGTCTTCACAGCGGCTGAGGTCGGCCGCGCGGGCACCATCATTGAGGTGCGCGCATCGCAAAATAACGGGGCCCTGCCTACGTTTAACAACTTCCAATTGCTGCTCGGTCACTCGACCACCCCGCCGTTAGGCCTCAGCACTACCTACGCGTCCAACTACTCCGGCACGCCTCACATGGGGCTGGGGCCGACCAACTTCACGCCGACCAACATGGTGATCGGGGCCAATACGTACGCCCGTTTCCCGTTGACTTCTCCGTTCAACTACAACGGCACCGACAACATCGTGATCGACTGGGGTTACGACACAAAGACCGGCAGCGGATGGGTGGTTCCAACAAGCGGCCTCGCACCCGGGCGTCAACGCCTTTTCTCGCAGACCAATGCCGCCGCAACGATTGGCTCCACGGGCAGCGGCGGCGACTGGGTGGTTCACCTGGTCTTCCTGGACGGGCCGATGCTGACCGTGGCCGCCACGCCTGGCACCGCGCAATCGGTGTTCGCGAACGACCAGGGACCCGGCGGAAACGGCATTGAGGCGGGTGTGTTTACCATCGCGTCGAACAACCAGTCTCCCCCAAGCGTGATGACCGGCATCGACATCTCGGCCTCCGGGACAGGCGACGACGCAGCCGCGATCAGCGAGGTGATGCTCTATCGCGACGACCCAGCCGGCGCGAGCGTCGGCGCGTTCGATGCGGCTGACTACGTTGTCGCCGGGCCGGACGTGTTTTCGGCCAATGACGGCACGATCAACTTTACCGTCGTCACGTCTGAGCAGGGGTTCAACCTCAGCGAGACACGCACGTACTTCGTTGTCGTCAAGCTCGCCGGAAACGCCCTGCCGGGACACACGTTTGATTTTACGGTGAGCGACATCTCCGTGGCTTCCGGCAACAAGACGGTGCCGGCGGCTGCCACCATGAACGGGCTGGTCGTGGATACGCCGCAGTTTGTCTTTACGGACGCTAGCCCGCCGGTGGAGAAAGTCTTCCTTACGTTCAGCGGCGTGTGCCAGGTGTTCACCATCGGCTACCCGAACGGGCCCGACGACAAACCGGACAGCATTGTCGTGCGCGGGCTCGGGACCGCTGACGAATCGGCAGACCTTGTAGACGCGCAACTGTGGTGGGACGCGGACAATGACGGCGCGTTCAGCGCCACAGCCGACACGCAGGTGAACTCACAAGCTTTCACGCAGGACAACGGCACGGTGATGTTCAGCCTGGCGTCGATCGCGCCCTTCCAGGCGGGCGACACGCGCCGCTTCTTTGTGGTGTACCAGTTGAACGCCAACGCGAGCGACCTTGAGACTTTCAGTTGCTACATCACCGACATGGGGCCGGCGTCACTGGGCGGCAGCCCGGTCGGACTGCCCTCGCCCAGCGCCAACGGCACACCGGGGCTTGAGGTGAGCGCGGCGATCCTGTTCGGCATCATGCACGGGCCGGTTGCGCCCGTGACGGTCAACAGCAACTCGCAGGGTGCTTCCGACGAGGGCGAACTGCTGGCCGAAGTAACGCTGCGGGCGCTGCCGGGCGGCGCGTGGGTCATCAACACCATGCGGTTCAACGCCGGCGGCTCCGGCTCCCACAACGCTGCTTACAGCGAACTTGCTCTGTATGAAGACATCAACATGAGCGGCACGTGGGACGGCGCCGCGATTGACGGGTTAGCCGCCCCGGTCCTGAGCACGTTCACGGGCAATGTCGCTGATTTCGACCTGATCGTAAGCGCGCTGGCGCAAGGCACCGAGCGCCGCTTCTTCCTGCGCGCCAAGCTCAATGGCTCCGCCCTTACCGGCCAGACCTTCGGTGCGCGGCTGACGGAAGTGGTCGCGTCTCCTCCGCCGGGCGGCTCATACAGCGGGTTCCCGACGCCTGCCAGCACAGCGCTGATCATTGACGCCGCCGCGGTCGCGGTCTCCAACAGCCCCAACCAGCCCGACCCGCTGACACACGCGGCGGGCGCGGCAGGCGAATTGGTGGCTTCAAGCTTCCGTCTGAATGCCCTCAACGGGCCGACCACGGTGAGCGGGCTGACACTGACCGGCACCGGCACCGGCAACTGGGCCACCGACGTTGACGCCGCGACCGGCGTGAGCATCTATCGCGACAATGGCGATGGCGTCTACAGCACCGCCGACGGACCGGCGTTGTTCCAGGGCGGCGGCGGCACGAGCGTGCCGGCGCTGTTCACGACATCGTTGAACCTGGCGGGTGGCGAGATTGCCGACCTGTGGGTGGTCATCGGATTCACCGCAACCGCAGGCGATGGTGTACCCGCGATACCTGAAACGTTTGCCCTGTCGATCGCGAACACCGGCGACGTCAACGCGTCAACGGCGGTCGCTTTCGGCATGAACCCGCCCAACGGTGTGGCGGTCGGAGCGATCGAGTTCGCGGTCGCCAGTTTCGCGCCGGAAAGCGGCAGCAACGCGGGTGGACTGCCCGTCACCATCTCGGGCAGCGGGTTTATGGCGCCGTTCAGCGTCTCCATCGGCGGCAGCCTGTGCGCGGGCACGCCGGTAATCGCCGGCGGCACCCAAGTAACTGGGCTGATGATTCCACCCGGTGTCGGCACCAACCTGCCGATTGTCGTGCGCAGCGGAACGCTTCCGCCGCAGACGCTGGGGTTGACATTCACCTACACTTCGCCAAAGGACACGCCGGCGCCCAAGCCTGACGAGAGCGGTTGCTCAAGCTCGGGCAGCCGTTCGTGGTATGTCGTGCTTGGTTTGATTAGTCTCGTTGCGGTTGCGGGCGTTCGGCGACGCCTTGCGTAGGCTGCGGCTATTCATCATTCAACGTGGCCCGCGCATGTCGGGCCGCGTTGTTTTTTTGGGACGCCTACACCGCCTACCCACCAATACAACCGCAGGTGGTTACATGCAACGTTGCTTACCGGCCGGGATTCCCTTTGCCAAAGCGTGCCCCCCATCGCTAATCTTTGCCGCCGCTGAAATGCGGTAGCAGGGCCGATCCGGGTGTGTGGGGACTCGTCGGTGCTGTTCAATGTTCCCACCTTGGGTTTCCTTACATGCGATACGCCGTTCTGATCGCCGCGATGCTTGCGGTTGTGGCCGCCTGGTGCACTCCGCTGTTCGCGCAGCAGGTTCCGCAGGTCCTTTACTACCGCTTCAATGAAGGCACCGGCACCACTACTACCAACCACGCCGTGCCGGGCGCCGGGTCGGCAACCATGCCGCTGAATACCGGCCACACCTGGGTTCCTGGCCAGCTCAATGGTGCCATTCGCGCATCAGCTCCGGGCTCGATGATCACCGGCCTTGCGCCGAACTTCACCAACAACGACAGCTTCACCATCGAGTTCTGGATCCGCGGCGCCGCGACCACAACGCTTGGCTATATCATGGGCGAAAGCAGCACAAGCGTGCGCATCTTCACCGGCGGCGCCGCGCCTTCGCCGGGCGGTATCCTGTGGCAATCGGCTGGCGGGTGGTCGCAATGCAGCGCCACGGGGTTCTTTGACGGCACGTGGCACCATTGCGCGTTCGTGTTTGACAGCATCGCCAAGACGATGACGCTGTACAGGGACGGCGTGCAAGCCGGCCAGTCGGTCAACCAGACCGCTGGCGCCATCATCAGCACCAACTGGCGCATTGGCGACTACAACGGCAGCGTTGCCACATTCCTCGGCGATATGGACGAATACCGCTTCTGGAACGTGGCCCGCACCCAGGCCGAGATCCAAGCCAACATGAACGTTGAGTTGTTCCAGGGGCCGCAGCTGACCGTCGCAGCCACCGCGGGCACCGCGCAGACCGTGTTCGCCAACGCCCAGGGGCCGGGCGGCGCGGGCATCAACAGCGGGCGCTTCACGATCGCCTCGAACGGCCAGTCGCCCAACAGCGAGATGACCAACATTGCCATCACCGCATCCGGCACCGGCAACGACGCCACGGCCATCAGCGAGATCAGCCTTTACCGCGACCACCCGACGCTTGGCACACAGGGCGTATTCGACTCCGCCGACGAGATCATCGACGCGCCGAAAGTCTTCCCCGGCGATGACGGCACCGTCAACTTCGCGGTGCAGACAGCTCAGCAGGCGTTCGGACTAAGTGAGACGCGAACATACTTCGTCATCACGAAGCTGGCGGGCACCGCTCTGCCGGGCCAGACGTTCAACTTCACGGTCAGCGACATCACCGCTTCCGTGGGCCTGAAGAACGTGCCCGCGAACTCGACGATGAACGGGTTGATCATCGACACGCCGCAGTTCGTGTTCACCGACTTCAGCCCCGGCTCGCCGCAGACCGTGTATCTCACCGCGACCGGCGTCTGCCAGGAATTCACAATCGGTTACGCCGACGGGCCCGACAACAAACCCGCCAGCGTCAGTGTCACAAGCCTGGGCACGGCACACGAAGTCGACGACCTGAACGGCGTGCAGCTGTGGTGGGACAGCAACACTGACGCCGCGTTCAACGCGGCAAGCGACACACTGGTGAGCACGCAGATCTTCACCGCCGATGACGGCACGGTCGTCTTCAGCCTTGCCTCGCACCCTTACTTCATGGCGGGGCAGACGCGACGGTACTTTGTGGTGTACGACCTCAACGCCAGCGCCGACAACCATGAGACCTTCAAGTGCTACGTCAGCGCGTTGGGTACTGCGCCGCTGGGTGGCAACGCGGTCGGGTTGCCGCTGCCGAACGCAAACGGCACGCAGGGGTTGGACATCAGCGCCGCGATTCTGTTCGGCACCATGAACGGCCCGCTGGCCACCACCTCGGTGGACGCCAACTGGGCAGGCGCGTCCGGCGGTGGCGAGTTGATCGCCGACGTCACGCTCGAAGCGCTGCCCGGCGGCGCGTGGACCGTGACCGCAATGCAGTTCAACGCCGCGGGTGTCGGCAACCATAACATCGCGTACGCCGAGCTTGCGCTGTACGAGGACAACGGCAACAACACATGGGACGGCCCCGGCACAGAGACATTGGCGGCGCCCGTCACTGCAGGTTTCAGCGCCAACAGCGTGCTGTTCAATCTCGTCAACACCAGCCTGCCCGCCGCCGGAATGCGCCGTTTCTTCCTGGCAGCGAAGCTGAGCGGATTGGCTGCCAC
>CAZNBU010000216.1:0-6141 GCA_964571035.1 uncultured Planctomycetaceae bacterium
GCCTCAAAGAGCGCATGAACATCCCGGTCTTCCACGACGACCAGCACGGCACCGCGATCATTTCCGGCGCGGCGCTCGTGAACGCGCTGGAGCTTACGGGACGCAAGCCGGAAGACATCCGCATCGTCGTCAACGGCGCGGGCGCAAGCGGCATCGCCTGCACGCTGTTTGCCATTCACCTTGGCGTGAAGCCCGAAAACGTGCTGATGTGCGACACCAAGGGCGTCATCCACTCCGGCCGTACGGACCTGAATTCCGTAAAGCAGCCGTTTGCGGTCAAGACCGACGCGCGCACGCTGGACGACGCGCTCAAGGGCGCCGATGTGTTCTATGGCCTCAGCACCAAGGGCGCGCTCAAGCCCGAGGCGCTGAAGACGATGGCGGCCAACCCGATCGTGTTCGCGATGGCGAACCCCGATCCCGAAATTGAATACGACGTCGCCCGCGCCACGCGCGACGACGTGATCATGGCGACCGGGCGCAGCGACTACCCGAACCAGGTCAACAACGTGCTCGGCTTCCCGTTCATTTTCCGGGGCGCGCTGGATACGCGCAGCACAGCCATCAACGAAGAAATGAAAGTCGCGGCGGCGATGGCGCTGGCGCGGCTTGCCAAGGCGGAGGTGCCGGACAGCGTGTCACGGGCGTATGGCGGCAAGCGCTTCAAGTTCGGGCCGGATTACCTGATCCCCAAGCCGTTCGATCCCCGCGTGCTGTACTACGTCGCGCCGGCGGTCGCCAAGGCCGCGATCGAAACCGGGGTTGCGCGCATCAAGTTCGACGTGGACGAGTACCGCGAGCGCCTGCGCCGCCAGACTGAGCCGGGGCGCGCGGTCATGAGCGTCGCGATCCACAAGGCGCAGGAACTGCGCAAGCGGCTTGCCCTGCCCGACGGCTCCGACGCGCGTGTGCTGGCTGTGGCGCGGCAGATCATCCGCGACGGCGTTGCCAAGCCGGTGCTGGTCGGCAACGAAGCCAAGATCCGCACGGGCATGAAGGGGTTTGCCGAAGACAGCTATGAGGTGGTGGACCCGAAGCACCCGCCCGACAACCAGTTGCTCGCGCAGCGCTGGAAAGAGCGCGCGGGCATGTTCATCAAGCAGTCGGAGATCGACAGCTACTCGCTGGCTGCCCTGATGACCGACTTGAGCATGGTGGACGGCATGCTGAGCGCCGCCGACCGTATCTACCGCGAGACGATCCCGAGCGTGCTGCGCTTCGTGAGCAAGCGCACCAGCGCGCAGCGCGTGGTCGGCATGCACATCATGGTGCTGAAGAACCGCGTGCTGTTCTTTGCCGACACGACACTCAACGTCAACCCGGACGCGGATGTGCTGGCCGACTGCGGGCGCCTGTGTGCCGAGGCGGTGACGGCGCTGGGCATCACGCCGCGCGTGGCATTCATCAGCTACAACAACTTCGGCGCCGCGAACCAGGCCGACGCCGAGAAGGTGCGCGTCGCGTACGAGCTGTTCAAGCAGCAGAACCCGGGGGTGGAAGCGATCGGCGAAATCCAGGCCGACATCGCGCTGGCCCCGGAAGAGTTCCGCAACGTGATCGACGCCGAGCGCTGGCCCGAGCCCGCCAACGTGCTCGTGTTCCCGAACCTTGATACAGCCAACGCCGCGTTTCGCCTTGTGCGCGTGACTGCCGAGGCCACGGCGCTGGGCCCCCTGCTGCTGGGCCTTAAGCGGCCGGCGAACGTGATGCCCCGCGGCAGCACGGTGCAGGACGCGGTGGCGATGGCGGCGGTAACGCTCGCAATGCCGGTGCTGACGGGTGAAAGCGGCGCGTATCCTTCTGTGCGCAGGTAGCCGCGAAGAAAAAAAGCAAAACGGGCGCTGCGTTAGCGGCGCCCGTTTACTTCGGGCCGAAGAAATGCCTGCCCCCCCATAACAGCAAGCACTTCCCTTTTACCGGCCCTTAATTCTCTCTGAGGGGGGCAAGGTATAGATTGTTTTCCGTCCCTACGCACCACCTTTTTCCACAGTTTTTTTCGGCCGCTTTTTCTGCAAAGCCAGCCGTGCGGATGCGAGCAAAATCATCACCGCAAAGATGATTTTGAGCGCTTCCTGTGGCACCGCGTAGGCGAGGAACACTCCGCCGACCGCGCCCGCCGCCGCGACTGGCGTCACCTTCATTGCGAGTGGCTTGTCCACATTGCCCGCGCGCCAGTGAAGCACCGCGCCGACAAGGCTGGTGGGCAGGATCATCGCAAGGCTTGTCGCGCGCGTTGCCGTGAACTGGTCGTGAAACAGTGCAAACGCCAGCGCCAGCCCGGGCACTGCCACCACGCCTCCGCCCAGACCAAACAGCGCGGAAACTACTCCCGCGATCAACCCCAGCCCAAGCAGGTAGGCAATGTGCGTGAGTTCGCTTGCGTCGGGGTAGGCCGCCACCAGCGGCGCGGTCTCCGGGATCAGGTTCAGCATCCGCGCAGCCACGAGCAGCATCACCGCGCAAAACGCCAGCCGAAACGGCGTTTCGGGCAGCAGCTTGTGCAGCCGCTTGCCGGCAAACGCCCCCGCGATCGCGCCGGCTGCCAGCAACCCCGCCGGCGCCCAGTGCACGTCGCCAGGCGCCTTCAGCAGTTGCGCGACGATGCCGACGGCGATCACCGGCAGGATGATGGCAAGGCTGGTGCCGGCTGCGCGCTTGACGTCCATCACGCTCAGCAGCGCGAACAGCGGCACCATGATCAGCCCGCCGCCTACGCCAAGCATGGTGCTGATCAGGCCAGCCAGAAGGCCGACGCCCAGCGCTTTGATCAGGTGGGAGTTGTGGTGTTCAGGCACGGGCAGAGCAAAGCATTCGGTAGAGCTTGCGCAAGCGCGGCTACTCCGGCATCGGCTCCGGGGTTGCTACCGGCTCTTCTTCCGATGGGGGCGTGGCGGGTTCGGGCTCTTTCTTGCCGTCGGCGGTGTAGACGATGTCGGCTGCGGCCCCTTCGCCGCCTTCTGCGCCATCGCTGCCGAGGCACTTCAGTGTGAACGTCCCGTCGTCCGCGAGCGCGTACACGAAGTCGCGGTCCCACGGGTCTTTCGGGATCTCGCCGCCGGGCATTTTCTCGGCGATTGTTTCCAGCTTGTCGGGGTACTTTCCGGTTTCGTCTTTCAGCGCCTTCAGCTTCTCGACGAGGTTCGCCATCTGCTCGTTGGCGACCTCAACCAGCGCGTCGGCTTTCTCTTTGTCGGCTTTGTTCTGGTTGCCGCCGCCCAACCCGACCGCACGCCCGGCACGTCGGAACCCGCGCCTGCCGAAGCCCATTGACCCGTCGCCGGCGCCGGGGATCGGGTACACGTAGTCCGCTTCATCTTTTACGCCACCGCTCTTGGCATCCTTGCCCAGGCCGACGATCGCGAAGTGCTCGTCGCTCAGCCGCAGGTAGATGTACTCGTTGCCCCAGCGATCAAGCGGGATGCCGTCGAACTGAATCGCGGGCGCCTTGCCCTCTTCGCCCGGCAGCGGCTGGCCCAGCTCTTCCAGCTTCTCGGGCAGCTTGCCCGCGCGCTGCTTGTACGCCTGGATCTCCTGGGCGAGGCTCTGCGCGCGCCAGTCGTAGTAGGCGCTCATGCCGCTCCAGGGGTCGTAGTCGGACTGGTCTTTCAGGTGCGCGCGAATTTCGCGCTCGGCAATCACGAAGTCGGCGGCGCGGTCCAGCCCGCCTTCGGCCCCATCTTCGCCCCAGCACACCACGGCGATGTTGTCCTTGGGCAGCACGCGCAATTCGTACGGGTGGCCCCACGGGTCGCCGAAGCAGGCGTTGACCGCCTTGTCGGCGGCGCTTTCGCCGGTGCGCCTTACTTCTTCAAGCTGAGTGGGCCACGCGCCGGTGTTCTTGCGGTGCTTCAGCGCTTCCAGCCCCGCGACCACCATCTGCTTGCGCGCCACGGTAATGCGGGCTTCGTGGCGGGCGGCTTCGCGCTTGCGGTCGAGCTCCTGTTGCTGGTCCTTGGACAGCACGATGCTTTCGCCCGAGCGTGTCCAGACAATGTCCGCCGCGGCCCCTTCGCCGCCGAGCTTCTTGTCTGAGCCGAGGCTGGTGAGCTTGTATCCGTCTTTGGGGTCGGTCGCGTACAGGAAGTCGGCGTCCCAGGCGTCCTTGGGCAGCTCCTCGCGAAGCTGGGCCTCCACGATCTGCGACAGCTTTTCGGGGTACTTGCCCTCGTGGGTGTCGGCCCAGGCGCGGATGTCCTGCGCCAAGCCGCGCATCGTCTCGCGCGTTTCGCGCATCTTGGTGCGGTCAGCGCTGGAGATGTGTCCCTGTGCCGTCAGCGCGGCACACAGAAGCAGGGGGACAACAAGGGCGAGCAGTCGCATGGAAACCTCCGGACGTTTCATCTTAGGGCACTGCGGCAGCGACACAAGTCGCCCCCTTGACTCGCAACTGCCGCATAATACGGTTTCCGGTCCTTCCGCTGCCCAGCGGAAGGCACAATTCCGCCGTAGCTCAATGGTAGAGCATTCGACTGTTAATCGACAGGTTGCTGGTTCGAGTCCAGCCGGCGGAGCCAACATTTACAGCGCCCTCACATACGAGGGCGCTTTTCATTTGCGTATGTAGAGGAAGGCCTTTGATGACCGTTCGCCGCATGGACAACATTGGCATCGTGGTGGAATCGCTGGATGCGGTCATCCCGTTCTTCGTTGAGCTTGGCTTGGAGCTTGAGGGGCGGGCGTTTGTGAAAGGCGACTGGGCGGACCATTGCACCGGGTTGCCCGGCACGCACGTCGAGATTGCCATGCTGCGCACGCCGGACGGCCACAGCCGTATCGAGCTTTCACGCTTCCTCAATCCACCCGTAGTCGCGGACCACCGCACCGCGCCTGTGAACGCGCTTGGTTATCTGCGCGCGATGTTCACCGTGGAAGACATCGACGACACGCTCGCCAAGCTTCGCAAATTCGGCGCGCAGGTTGTTGGCGAAGTGGCCCGCTACGAAAACGCCTACCGGCTTTGCTACATCCGCGGCCCGGAGGGGCTGCTCATCGGCATTGCGCAGGAACTGGGTTGAGTCGCCGCGCGCTTCGAGCAGCAATACGTACAGCGCCCCTCAAGTTTGAGGGGCGCTGTACATTCAACTGCATTCATGCCGCTGCAACCGGGTCCAGCCCCATCATCATGCGGCCGGTGAACAGTTGCTGGCGCTTCTCCTGCACGGGGTGGTACAGCGCGCCGCGCACGTCGCGCAGCAGCCGCTCTAACCCCAGAGTGCGGAAGTAGGCGGCCCCGCCCGCCACCTCCATCGCCTTGTCGACGGTGGCGATCACCGCATTGGCGATGACCGTCTTGCGGATCATGCCGGCGCTGGCGTTCTCGACGGTCGGCTTGAAGTCGAAGTCGTTCACCAGATCCAGCGCGCTGGTGCGCGCCATCTGCGCGATCGCGAGCTGGTTCTCCATTTCGCCCAGGAGGTACGGTGTTACGGGGTCGTAGCTGCGCTTCTTCGCCTGCTCGCGCGCGATCTTCGCGGCGGCTTCTGCGACACCGACATACACGGACATGATGTACGGCAATGCAACGACGCAGATCACACTGTACAGCGGGTGAAACCCGGCGCGCGGGCGCGTCAGCCTGATGGACGCGTCGGGCACGAACACATCCTCCAGCACGACCGTGTTTGAGCCCGTGCCGCGCATGCCCAGCGTGTGCCAGTCGGTGTCGACGCTTACGCCATTGGTTGTGAAAGGCACGGCGAAGTGCAGCACCTGCCACCCGTCCTGCGGGTGCTCGTACGGGCCGCTGGTCATCAGCAGGTTGCCCGCGGGCGAGCCGCTGGCGAACGGTTTGCGCGCGTTGAACAGGTAGCCGCCTTCGACCTTCTTGAGCGTGCCGTTGGATTCAAGCCAGTCGTTGGCGCCGGTGCTGATCAGCACGAGCTGCTTGGCGGCCACCGTTTCCAGCAACTCCTTGACCGGGCGGCCCTGGCGGTAGTTCCACAACTGCGCCCCCAGCAGGTGCTGGTGCATCGACAGCGCGAGCGCGGTCGAGCTGCATGCGGTCGCGAGTTCCCGCAGCGCCTCCGACATCCGACGGTGCGAAACGCCCCCGCCGCCAAGCTCGGAGGGTACGCACGCCGAGAACACCTTGTGCTGGCGCAGCAGCTCGAAGTTCTCGGCGACGAATGTGTCGCCCTGGTC
>CAZNBU010000217.1:0-6140 GCA_964571035.1 uncultured Planctomycetaceae bacterium
GGAAACCTGCTGCTGGAGCGGGCCCTGCTGGAAGAGTTCCTGAAGGGGCGGCTGAAGGCCACACGCGACAAGATCGAGACGCGCCTGGCTGGCCTGCGCAAACTGCTCGAAAGCGTGCACCAGGATGCGCTTGAGCCGGTTGTTGCGTGGCGTCAATTCCAGGACCAGACGTTGGGCGAATGGGCTCTGTGGATGTCGGGGCGCCTTCAGGAGTGCACCCCGCTGCTGCGCAAGCGCGATTTCACGGGCGCGGCAAAGATCGCGCGCGAAGTAGGCAGAGAGCTGGCGGCCCGGGTGGGGGAGTTCAAACCGCGTGACCCGCGCGTCGGTGAACTTGCACGGCAGTCGCGAATTCTCCAGAACACTCTGGAGCGCGTGGCCGAAGACCTTCGACTGCCACAGGACGCGGAGGCCCTGTGTGAGTCGGAGCTGCGCAGCCTGGTCGGCACCGGCGTCGTGCGGGATTATCACGTCCACGAACAGACCGACGCCGCCGGCGAGCGCAGTGCGCGAATTCTCCGGCACAGCGGCAGGGTGGTCTCAGCCGGCAATGGGGAGTTTCGGGTCGAGACGGACAGTGGTCGGGTCAACCTGCGCATCGACATGCTGACCGTCGCATCGTTTCGCAAGATCTTGAGCGGTGTGCTGCGGCCGGACGATCGCGCGACTGTGGTGGCGTGGTGCGCTTTGCAGGGGCGCGCGGAGGATGCAAGCGCCGAGCTTGAAACCCTCGTCGCGATGGAGCAGGCGAGTGCAGAGACAAAGCGCCGCGCACGCGCGCTGTGTGAAACGATGCTGCCCGCCCCGGGCGCCCTCGGCACGCTGCGCTACCTGGCGGCCAAATCGGGGCTGATTTCCAGCAACGGGTTCGAAGGAATGCCGGAGGATGCGCTGCTCACGGCGCAGGCGGGCGTAAACGCCGGCAGCGCGGAGTCGGCAAGAGTCTACATCGGGCTGGTGGCGCAATTGGCTGACCCGGAGCTGGTGCACCTGGCGACCTACGAGCGCGCACTATCGCTCGCGAACGCCGGAGAAAATCACCTGCGCAACCGGACCATCCTTGAGCCGCTGAGCGCAGAGGCCTGGGTCGCCGCCGCCAAGGCGCTGCGCGAGACCGACCTGCCGCAGGCCAAGACCTGCGCCCGCAAGGCGCTGCTGCTGGATGCAGCCAGCGCGGAGGCCTGGGACATCGCGCGCTGACACGTCCTCTGGATGTAAGGGTGCGCTCCGCTACAGTATCGCCGTGAACGGTTTCTCCTGGGTTGTCGAAAACGAAATCGCCGGCATGGCCAGCCCAGCCGGAAGGGACGAAGCGTTGTGGCCCTGGCTGGCGGAACGCGGGATCGGGCTGGTGGTCAGCCTGACCACACGGGCGCCCGACAAGAACGTGCTGGCGCGGCACGGCCTGGAGCTGCTGCACCTGCCGATTCAGGACTTCACGCCGCCAAGCCCGCCCGACATCGATTCGTTCATTGAGCACGCGCGTTTCCAGCGTCATGAAGGCCGGGCGATCGTGGTCCATTGCGGCGCCGGGATCGGACGCACCGGCACCATGATCGCGTGCTACCTGGTGGATCGCGGCATGACCGCCGATGATGCAATCGCGACTGTCCGCAAGAAGCGCCCCGGCAGTGTTGAAACCGCGGAGCAGTCAGCCGCCGTCGCCGCGTTTGCTGCGCGTCAAAGGGCAACGGGTTAGCACCCCGCGCGGGATCGATTCCCATGCACATTGCGATTGTCCGCACCGTGTTTGATGCCTCCCACGGGGGGGCCGAGCGGTATGCGGTCAACCTCGCCCGCGAGTGGGCTGGGCAGGGGCACCGCATCACGGTGGTCTGCCAGCGCGTGTCCAGGAGCGATGCACGCGGCATGGATGTCAGGACAGTATCGCGCCCGAAAGTGTTGGGACCGTGGAAGCACCGCTGGTTCGCGAAGCGCGCCGGTGAAGCGGCTCGCGACACCGGCGCCGACGCGGTGCTGTGCCTCGCCCGCGCGTTTCCGGGCGATGTGCTGCGTCTCGGCGACGGACTGCACCGCGCATGGCTTGGCGCGCGCTACCCCGACCTTGGGCAACGCAAGCGCTCACTGCTTAACCCAAGGCAGCGCGAGTTGATGAAGCTTGAGCGCGAACTGTTCCTGCCAGGCCGGTTTCGCAGCTATATCGCAAACAGCGAGATGATCCGGCGCGCCGTGATCCACATGTACGGAGTGGACCCCGCGCGCGTGCACGTGGTGCCGAACGGAGTCGATCCTCGGTTCAACATCCGCGGCGACGCGCGCGAACGCAGAGTGTTTCGCTCGCGTTTCGGCGTGCCGCCGGAGGTGCCGGTGGTATTGTTCGCGGGCATGGATTTCCGCCGTAAGGGCCTGCTGGAGGCTGCGAAGGGGTTTGCCGAGCTTGCACGCCACGATGCGGAGTCGCACTTCGTAGCCGTCGGGCGAGGTGACAGTGCCGAAGCTGAGGAGGAGTTGGCGGCGGCTGGGTTGTCGGCGCGCGCTCACTTTCTGGGCCCCACACCAGAAATGGAACGCTGGTATCACGCGGCCGACGTGTTCGTTCTGCCCACCATGCACGACCCCAGCGCCAACGCAGTGACCGAGGCGCTGGCGTGCGGTACGCCTGTGATCACCAGCAGCGAAAACGGCGCCCGCCAGCACATAGTGAACGGCACGAACGGATACGTCCTGCGCGAACGCACCGACGCAAAAGAGTTTGCGGCACGCGCAGCCGAGTTGATCGACAACCCCCGCACTCGCGACCAGGTGGCTGCAGCCGGAGGATTGATCACAGCCGCCGAGAACGCGGCACGAACCCTACGGATTCTGCAGGAGTCCGTGGCATCCCCTGCCAGCGACGCTTCGCCGCTTCCGGACGTGCATGCCGCACCCTCCCGGACCGAAGCTCTGCGTCGGTTGAAGCGCCGCATGTGGGCTGAGGGGGATGCCCGGGACTACCGCGAAGTCTTTCGCCAGTTGGGTCGCTGACTGGCGCAGCCTGCCGCAAACCCTATCTTCAACCCATTGCGCGCTGCGGAGTGCCCGGATGGCCCATGGGCCGATCGACCTTTCCGGCAAACGCCTGCTGATGATCAAACCCTCGGCTTTGGGGGACGTGTGCCAAGCCGTCGCGACGGCATGGGCACTGAAGGCGCGCTGGCCCGACCTGCACCTGACCTGGCTTGTCAACACGCAGTTCGAGCCGCTGCTGACGCCGATTTCGTGCGTCGACGCCACGATCCGGTTTGAGCGCAATCGCATGAAAGGATTGCTTGCGCCGCTCAGCGGGCGAGGCGAACTCAAGAGTATGGTGCGGACCCTGCGCGACGGACGGTTTGACGTGGTGCTCGACATGCAGGGGTTGCTCCGCAGCGGGCTGTTCGCGCGGTTATCAGGCGCGAAAGTAAGGGTGGGGGAGCGCAGCGCGCGGGAAGGCGCGTGGATGTTCTACACGCACCGGATCGAAACGCCGCCGCAGCCGGTGCACGCCCGCGACCGCTACGACGTGCTTTCGGCTTCGCTGGGGTGCGACAAGCCCGAGCGGCAGGATTTGGAAGTCAGCGACGCCGAGCGAAGCGCCGCAACCGGCTTGCTGTCGCAAGCCGGTTTTGAAGGCGGCCCACTGGTGGCGGTCTGCCCGGGGGCGCGCTGGGAAACCAAGGTGTATCCCGCCGAGAAGATGGCGCAGATGTTGGATACCTTGGCGGTTGAGGCTGGCGTCAGGCAGCCGGTGCTAACCGGTAGCCCGGACATGCAGGCACTGTGCGCCCGGATCAGCGAACTGTGCCGGGACGCGAAACCGATCAACCTTTGCGGCAAAACGACGCTGCGCGAACTGGCGGCGCTGCTGGACCTCAGCGACTTGATGCTGACCTGCGACTCCGGGCCGATGCACATGGCAGCCGCGCAGGGCACGCCGGTGTGCGCGGTGCTCGGGCCGACCGATCCCCGCCGCACCGGCCCCTACGGGCAGTTGCAGAATGTTGTCACCGGCGAGTGCGAGCTGATGCCCTGTCTGAAACGCCGGTGCCCCGGTTTGGGAATCAAGTGTATGCGCGACCTCGATCCGGGCCGTGTGGCCGAAAAGGCGCTGGCCCTGCTGGCGGCAACAGCCGATAAAGTGAAGAACCCGGCGTCGCCTGTGCGGGTGACGGATTAGCGACTGGTAGCGATGGCTGAACCCAAGAAACGTCTCGACTGGGCCAACGTCCGAAAGGCGGCAGCCTACGCGCGCCGAATCTGGCCGTTGCTTAAGCCGCAGTGGCCACAGCTTGTGCTCTCGATCCTCGGCATGGTGCTGTTGGCCGCCGGCTCGGCTGCGCGTCTGAAGGCAGTCGGGTTGTTTACGAAAATTGATGTGGACTCGCTGTCGAACCTTACCGACAAGGCGGCGGAGGCAATCCTGAGGACAGTGGCTCCCGCCGCAGGTGTTCTTTTTGCGAGTGCGATGGCGATGGCGCTAGGTACCTACCTGAAACAGTATTACCAGGGCTACCTGCGGTCCTCCACGATTCGGAACCTTCAGCGCGACATAGTGGCGCGTGTGTTGAAGCAGCCGATGGCGTTCTTTAACTCAGAGCGCAAGGGCGCTCTGATGTCCCGTATGACAAGCAACGCGCGCTCCGCGGGGCAGCTTGTCCAGATCATGCTTGATGTGGTGCTGGCGCATCCGCTCACGATGATCGCACTTGTCGGCGTGCTTCTATTCACGAGTCCGGTACTGACTCTCTTCACGTTTGTCGTGTTCCCTATTGTCTTGGCGCCGGTGTTGCTGTTCGCCGGCAGGATCCGAAAGGCAACCCGCAACAAGTACAAGAAGCTCGAGGCTAGCGGCAACTTCTTTCACCAGATGCTTGACGGTATCCGTGTAGTTAAGGGTTATCGCCTTGAAGACGCGCAGGAGGAGGAGTTCAAGCGCGTGTCGCAGGAGGTTTTCACTCGGGAACGCAAGGTTGCCCGATACAAGGGCGCGTCACGCTTCGGAATTGAACTCACTTACAACTCGTTGCTCGCGATGGGGTTGTTTGCAGTCGGCTACCTGTTGACCACCACTTGGTTCGCTGAGGCAGGGGGCTTGCCCTTGTTCGTGATGTTCCTTGTCGGCTTGATACTGCTTTACGATCCGGCGCGCAAACTTGGGCACTCGTTCAATGACATCCAGGAGTCTACGGCTGGGCTTGACCGCGTGTTTGAGTTGATGGATCGCGTGCCGGAAGTGCAGGACAAACCCGACGCCGCCGAAGCTCCGCACGATTTCGAAACCATCGAGTTCGATCACGTTGGATTTGAGTACATCGAGGACCGCCCCGTGCTGCGCGATATCGACCTCACGGTGAAGCGCGGCGAGATGATCGCGCTGGTAGGCCAATCCGGCCAGGGCAAGTCCACACTGATGGACCTCATCCCGCGCTTCTACGACCCGTCAGACGGCGCGATCCGCGTGGACGGCACAGACCTGCGCGACTTCAAACTGGAAAGCTGGCTGCGCAACATCGCCATCGTTTCGCAGGACACTTTCCTCTTTAACACCACTGTTCGCGACAACATCCGCGCCGGGCGGCCGGAAGCCACCGAGGAGCAGATCATCGAAGCCGCCCGCGCGGCGCACATCTGGGCTGAGATTCAGGATATGCCCAAGGGCCTGGACACCAAGCTCGGTGATCGCGGCGTCACCATCTCCGGCGGCCAGCGCCAGCGTATCGCGATTGCGCGCGCGTTCCTGCGCAAGTCGCCGATCCTGCTGCTGGATGAAGCCACCAGCAGCCTCGACACCGAATCCGAGCGCGAGGTCCAGAAAGCCCTCGATGAATTGATCGAGGAGTGCACCGTGTTCGCCGTGGCGCACCGGCTCAGCACCGTGCGCAACGCTGACCTGATCCTGGTGCTGAACGAAGGCCGCATCATCGAGCGCGGGACGCACGAGCAGCTCATGGCGCTCGACGGCGCCTACGCCAACGCATACCGGCTGCAGCACGGGCAGGAGGCCCAAGCCGCCAAGGCAAGCGCCTGATCTTCCATTGACCAATGATCGTTGAACATCGAACATCCAGCTGATGGCTGAGCAGACCCCTAGCCGAGAAGTCGCCGAGCGCCCGGCGCCCAAGCGCGACACCACGCGCATCAGGCCCATCGAGCGCGTCCGC
>CAZNBU010000218.1:0-6134 GCA_964571035.1 uncultured Planctomycetaceae bacterium
ACGCCAGCTACGAGTTCCTGTGCAATCTGCGGCAATGGGAGCCGCCGGAATACGTGGAGTGCGCACCAAGCAAGCGGGCATCCTCTCAGCAACGAACGCCGAAGCAACCTGCAACGCGCTACCAAAACGACTTAACGCGAAGGGGCGAAGGTTGCGCAGCAACGAACCCGAGCGGCGCACCGCGACGCGAGGGATGCGAAGAACGCGAAGGCCACAAGCAGCCCATGAGCGCCTGTTGGCCCAATGCCGAACGCATGTCGGAACTCGCACAGCGCGTCGACAAAGCGTACGCCGAGTTGATGCGCCAGGCGCGTGCACTCAAGGCAACAACATCACAGGTGTCGAAGCCCATCGCGCCGCGCCCTGAGCCTGTCGCCGAATCAGCGATGGACCACAATCGGTCACGACGATTGACGCCGCTGCAACAGGCGGCGCTCGCGGCCATTGGTAACTGCCTATTGGATACTCCTGGGAGCGCGGCCGTCCCGGCCGCACTGCGGACCGGAGGTCCGCGCTCCTACTACTCTCACTATTCCTACTACGCAGGCCCCGGAGGTGCCTGCGTTCGCGCTGCCGCCTGAGAAGGGCCGGGCATTCCGCCTCCGCCAAGGCTACGGCGGACAGGCGCTGGCCGGCCTGACGTGCAACGCAATCTTTTTCACGCCCACACGCGCAAGCGTGAAGTTCGCCGTGGCTGTTAGGGGACTGTCCCCGGCGCGGCAGTTTGCGCCGAGGGACTGTCCCCGTCCCTGGGTGCGAAAGTGAAGGAACATTGGTGTGTGCCGCTTCGACGCAAGAACAGGCAGTTGCTACGAGCGTGCAATCTTCGATGAACACTAAGTCTTGCATCCAGGGGCGGGGACAGTCCCGAACTTCCGGGACAGTCCCCTGCCTGCGATCGCCGCCTGCCTTCAGCGGTCTTTCTGCTTCTCGAGTGCTTCAAGGGCGGCGCGTAGTGCCGCCATGCTGGCTTCCACCTCGCGGATGCGTTTGGCATCCGGGTCGGGGCGGGATTGCAGCATTGCCAATTCGACATCCTTGTCGTTGAGCAGTTTCTTTAGTTCAAGGGCTGCGTCGACTTCGACTGGTGGGTTCCCCGCTTTTGGCAACATGCTGTTGCCACGCTTGGGCTCCCATGCCTTGTCCAAGAACCGTGAGGGACCAATCGGCGCACTCCGGGCGGCTTCGGCATCACGCTCCAGGATCTTGCGCCGCGCCTCTTCTTCTGCCTCTTTCAGGGCCTTCATGATCTCATCGAGTTCCCTCTCGCTCCTGTCGCGCTCTTCCTCCGCCCGCCGTTTTTCGGACGGTAAGTCAAATTCGCGAGGCGGGATCACCGTTGGCCCGTCTGTCCGTTTCGTGTTCTGGCGGGCTTCCTCTTCCACCTTCCTCAGTTCGTCGATCAACCTCTCTACGTCTTCGGGAGGCAATTCGTGCGGCGTATCCGTCCTCCTCACAGGCGGGATCACCGTTGGGTTGTCGCTCTTGTTCTTTGCGCGGCGGGCTTCTTCTTCGAGGTCCTCCATCAACTTCTTGAAGATTCCCGCGTCCTCCGGGTTCGAGGGGTTGCGCGTGTCCGCCGGCGGCACGAGTGTGGGATTGCCTTTGCCGGCTTGCCGGCGGGCTTCCTCTTCGGCTTCCGCGAGCTTCTTGCGCGCCTCCGCCAGCTCCTGCTCCAGTTCCTGTACGCGCTTGCGCTCCATGGCTTGGCCGCTTAGCACGTTGCCGTCCACTACTACGCTGCCTGCCATCAGGCAGACCGCCAGCGTGCCCGCCTTTACCCATCTTCCTGTGCGCATCTCTTCCTCCAGGTTCTGTCGCCGCAGCCATGGCTCCATCTCTGCCAGTTCATTCGCGTCGGGGATTTCGCCTGTCTTCACCAGCACGCGCCCGGTTACCTGCTCGACGCGTGTCCCCGCGTGCCGCATCGGCGGCGCGCCGCGCTCCAGCACGTACCACCCTGAGCGCGCCTCGATCTCTGCTTCATGCACGGAAAACTCGCCGCTGGCTTTGACCGTGTCGGGCAGCTTCGCGCCCGGCGCGAACACCGCCCACCCGATCAGCGCCGCCGCAGCCGCCAGCCCGGCGGCCTGCAGCACATGCCGGCGCGGCACGGGCGCGCGCGGGCGGGCGTGCGAGGCGGCTAGAATGCGCTCGGGCAGGTCGACATCGGGGCCGGCGCCGAAGTGCTCCTCCAGCGCTACTTCAAGAAGGCGGTCGCGTGTGTCGCTCATCGCACCCTCCGTTCGATGCACTCTCGCAGCGCCTCTCGTGCCCGTTGCAGCAATGTCTTCACTCCGGTTTCCTTCATGCCCAGCCTTGTCGCGATCTGTTCACGCGCGAGCTTGTCGCGGTACCGCAGCTCGATGCACTCGCGCGCCTTCGGTTGCAGCGCTTGCAGGCAGTGGGTCAGCGCTTCGACGTAGGCGTTGCCGTTGTCGGCTGGCCCGAGTTCTTCGAACACCTCGTCCACATCGGCGGGCGGGACCTGCTTTGCCTGCCTGCGCGCGAGCTCCAGGTACGCCAGGCGCGCGATCTGCCGCAGGTATGCCGCCGTGGGTTCGTGGCCGAGGTAGTCGAACGGTTTGCGCAGGAAGACGAGAAAGGTCTCCTGCGTCAGGTCGTCGGCGGTGGCGGGATCGCAACCAATGACACGCAAGTACCTCCACACGCCGCGGAGGTGGTCGCGGATCACCTGCTCCCGGTCAAACTCAGCCATACCCACACTTTAACCGTGCGGGAGGCGGGCAAGGTATTCAGAAAAGTCGGGAAGGAAGGAGTGAGCTTAGCGGCGGGGCGTTGGTTTGTGGGGCAATAGCGTCGAAGGTCAAAGGTTGAATGTCGAAAATAGCTTCGACCTTCGACCTTGGACCACATCCCAAGCAGGGCAACAATTCTGCAGACCAGCGCAGAACGCGCTCCAAGCTATCGCGTCGTCAACTCGATAGTTCGCCCGTTGCGGATGACCGTTGCCTGCACCATTCCCGACTTGCGGGACCATTCCAGCGCGGCTGCGAGCTTGTTCAGGTCCGGCACTTCGTGGCCGTTCACCTGCACCATCAGGTCGCCCTCGTGCAGGCCGAGTTTGGACGCCAGTGTCGGCTGCGGCGCACCGTCGAAATCGCGCAGCACGCCGGCGATGGCTTCCACCACGCGCAGCGCGCGGCCGTCGCCGATACCGGACGCGCGGGCTTCCGCGACCGGCATCACCTCGAAGACGGCGCCGAAATCAAAGAACCCGCCCGGGTCTCCGCCTACCGACTGCATCGCGGTCGCGCGGCGCAGGGCGGCGTTGTCCAGCGCGCGCGCCAGGCGCTCGCCTGTGGCGGGCGTGACTTCGCCGGTCACGCGGGAATCGAAGATGCCGACTGCCGAAACCGTGTACTCGCCGCGCTCGCCCAGCAGGCGGTCGCCAGCCCGCAGGCCGTCCTTCAGCCCGGCGTCCACCCGCCACCCGTCTGCGCTTGCACCGCGCACGACCGCGACCAGTTGCGGCTCGGCGTTGCTGCGCGGGCCGGGGTTGGTGGCAAAGTCCGGCGTTGGCGCCGGCGGGGTGTTCGTTGGCGGGTCCTGCGACAGCAGTACGAACGCGATCAGCACCGCGGCGGCTGCGCCAACAGCGGCGCCGGCCCAGTTGAGGTACCGCACGCGGCCCTGCGGCAGGCGCGCGAGCACGGCGTCGCGGCCGTGCTCGACATCCGGCGGCGGGGGGGCGTGCCGCCGCAGCAGGGCGACTGTGGCTTCCCCCTCGGGCGTGTGGTCGAAACCTTCGTCTGTGTTCATCCCGGCGTCTCCATCACCTGGCGCAGGCGCTTCAACCCGCGGCAAACTCTCTGGTACAGCGCCGCTGCGGTTGCACCCGTGCGGCGCGCCATCTCGTCGTAGTCGAGATCTTCCCAGAACTTCATCACCAGCACTTCGCGCATGTCTTCCGGCAGCTTGTTCAGCGCAGCCAGCAGGTGCTCCTTTTCTTCGGCTTCGACCAGCGGCTCGTGCGGCTGGTCGGTGGCGTCTGGCCCCTCGGGAACTGTGTCCATCGGCTTCATGCGGCCGTGCTTGCGGATGTGCTTCAGTGCGGTGTCGCGAGCGATACGCCAGATCCACCCGGCGACCGCGTTGGGATCACGCAGCTTGTGCAGCTTCACCCATGCCTGCACGAAGGTCTCCTGCGCGATCTCCTCGGCATCGCCGGCGTTGCCCAGCACCGTGTACGCGCTGGAGTACGCGGCGCGGAAGTAGCGCTCGACAAGCATCCCGAACGCGTGGCGGTCGCCCCGCCTCGCGTTGGCAATCAAGCTTGCGTCATCGGGCGCGTCAGCCACACCATTTCCGTCCAGTTGTTCCCGGAGGGCACGGATTCTGACTGAGTTATTGGGAGGAATGAACAGCATGGCGGCCTTGCTGTTAACGGGCGGTACGGCATGGGGTTCGCTGCAATTCACGCTGCGACGGGAGGTCAGAGGCCAGAGGTCAGAGGTTAGAGGTTAGAGGCCAGTAGCCGCGCACCACCGGGCATTCAGCCCCTCCCTGTCCTCTGATCTCTGACCTCTGACCTCTCCGCAGCACTTCTTGCGTGCACACTGTGAAGCCGGTCACTATGCTAAGGCGATGCAAGACAAGGCCGTCCAGGCGGCTGCCCTTCTGCGCGCCAAGCGCGCCGGGAACTGGTTTGACCAGGGCCTTCACTTTCGTTGCCTTCATCCGGGTTGCTCAGACTGCTGCTCCGGCTCGCGCGGGCCGGGGTACGTCTGGGTGAATGAAGACGAGATGAAGGCGATCGCAGCCCACCTGCAACTGCCGTTCGAGAAGTTCACCCGCAAGTACATCCGCTTTGTCGAAGGCCGCTACTCACTGATCGAGCGCGCCAACCAGGACTGCATCTTCCTGCTGGACGGGCGCTGCCTGGTGTACGCGGCGCGGCCGACACAGTGCCGCACCTATCCGTTCTGGCCCGAGAACGTCACCACGCCTCAGCGCTGGGCACGCGAAAGCGTGCAGTGCCCCGGCGTCAACGTGGATGAGACACTTGTCCCCGGCCCCGAAATCGAGCGGCAACTTGCGCTCGACGCAGCCTCGCGGTCAAAGTGCGGGCGGTGAATCACGGGCCGCCATGTCGCTGCTGACTCGCAACCTTGTGCTCGCATCGGGCTCGCCGTACCGCGCGCAGATCCTGCGCGATGTCGGCATTGAGTTCACCGTGCTGGTCAGCGATATCGACGAAGAATCGCAGCCGCTTGCCGATCCGCCGGAGTACGCGCAGGCGCTGGCTGTGCGCAAGGCGCAGGCGGTCGCGGCGCAGGTTGAGCCGGGCACGCTGGTGGTGGCTGCGGACACCATCTGCGCGATCGACGACGACATCATCGGCAAGCCGGCGGACGCGCCCGACGCGCAACGCATGATCGCGCGCTCCTGCGCCGCCGGGTTGCAGCGCGTGATCACCGGTGTGTGCGTGATCGACACCGCCGACATGAAGCAATGGGCGTTCAGCGAGACCAGCCTCGTCGAGATGGCGCCGGCCACCGAGCAGCAGATCGCCGACTACGTGGCCACCGGCGAGCCGATGGGCAAGTGCGGCGCGCTCTGCATCGAAAGCGGGCAGAGCTTCGTGAAAGCGTGGCGAGGCAGCTACGCCAACGTGATGGGGCTGCCGATCGAGCGCTTGCTGCAACTGCTGCTGAAGCTGGATGCCGGATAGAGAGAGGGTGTTGGGTGTTGGGTGTTGGGTGCGAAGGCGGAGTCTTTGCCAGAACCCAAAACCCGGAACCCAAAACCGCTGTCTTATGCAACACAGCGATCAGGGCGACGCGCGCGTCGTCCGCACTGCACCCTGACCAACTATACCGCCGCCGGTGGCGGGACCTGCGGGGCTGCAAGCCGCTGGCTGATGCGCTTGTTCTCGGCGCCCAGCAGCAGATCGCCCGGCAACATGCGCCGGGCGTCCAGCACCTCGATCCCGATCAATTCACCACTGGAGCTGAAGTCGAGATTGATCTCGCCGTTCACGCCAAGCGGGTCGCAGGCGTGTGTACGGGTCTTCTCGCCTTCGTCGGAAAGCTGGAGGTAGGCGGTGTTGGTCTGCCTGTCGAACAGGATTCGCATAGCAACCTCACTGCATGGCGGCGGGGGAACCGCCG
>CAZNBU010000219.1:0-6126 GCA_964571035.1 uncultured Planctomycetaceae bacterium
AGTTGTACGCCGAACGAAACAGCGCGGGCAACATCAACCGCGAGTTCCGCGTGAACTTCGGCCCGACGCCGCAGGCGATCACGTTCTATGCGATCGGCATCAGCCTCGGCGATTCAACCTTCAACTTTTTTGAGGTGGACTCAAACGGCACCGAGCAGCTTCTGGGAACGTTTACCGGCACGGGTTTCTGGCAGGATGAGGCCAACTTCACGACCTCCGCGCGCAGCGGCAACGTTACGTTTCGGGTGAAGATCAACATGACCGACAGCGGCGGCGGGCTCGCGAACTGGACCTGCACCTTCCCCGGCACCGTCACCGTGCTCGACGGCGGTGGTGGAGGCGGCGGCGGTGGTGGCGGGGGCGACGACGGCGGATGCTCAACCGGCACCTCCCGCGCACACTGGTGGCTGCTTGCGATGATCCCAGCCGCGCTTGTGGCCGTAAGACTTCGCCGGGCGTAAACGGCTGGAACCGCCAAAGCGCCAATACGCCAAAGGCTTTCGCCCGCAGGGAACGCAGAGTTCGCGGAAGACCAGCCAGTTAACAACAACCACGGGTTCACACGGGTGAACACGTGCGGTTGCGCAATCCACCCGTGTTCAACCGTGTGAACCCGTGGTTTCAAAGCGTACTTCTCCGCGCGCTCTGCGGTCTCTGCGCGAGGCTGCTTTTGTAGTTTCTTTGCCGTGTGGCGCTTTGGCGTTCTGGCGGTTCCAGCGGTTGCCCTCAAGGCTAGAACATCGTGCGGGTGTCGCCGGGCCGGCGGAAGGCTTCGGCGTTGAAGGTCATGCGCTCGGTGTTCAGCCCGTACTTCTTTACCGCCACGTGAAACAGCTCGTGCAGGTGGTCGGCGCGTTTGCCTTCGCCCTGCATGCGCTTGCCGAAGCGGCCGTCGTTCAGTTCGCCGCCGCGCATTTCGCGCACGCGCTTGAGCACCTTGGGTTTGCGGTCGGGAAAGTGCGTTTCAAGCCACGCCTCGAACATCGGCCCCACCGCGTGCGGCAGGCGCACGGGCAGGATCGCGACGCGCCTTGCCCCGCACTCGGTTGCGCGCTTGACGAGGCCCGGAATGTCTTCGTCCGTAAGCCCGGGGATGATCGGCGCCAGCATTACCGAAGCCGGCACGCCCGCGTCGCTCAGTTGGCGCACCGCTTCAAAACGCTTGTCGATGGTGCTGGTTCTAGGCTCCAGCTTGAGCCGGATGTCTTCATGCAACGTGGTGATGCTGATCGCCGCGCTGGCTGCGCCGTGTTGCGCAAGCCCCGCCAGCAGGTCGATGTCGCGCGTGATGAGCGCGTTCTTGGTGATCACGCCGACCGGGTTGCGGAACTCGTGCAGCACTTGCAGCAGGCTGCGGGTGACTTGCAGCTTGGCTTCGATCGGCTGATAGGCGTCGGTGACGCCGCTGATCGAGATGACCTGCGGTTCCCATGAAGGCTTCATCATCTCGCGGCGCAGCAGCTCGGCGGCGTTGCGCTTGACATGAATCTTCGTCTCAAAGTCCAGGCCCGCCGAGTAGCCCAGATACTCATGAAACGGGCGGGCGTAGCAGTAGATGCAACCGTGTTCGCACCCGCGGTAGGGGTTGATCGAGGCGTTGAAATACAGGTCGGGCGAATCGTTCCACGAGATGATCGACTTCGTGTCATCCCAGAAGTACTCGGTGGGCGGCGGCGGGTCGTCGGGATCGTAGACGTCGGCGTCGGGTTCAACATGGATGCGCTCAAACCGGTTCGCCGGGTTCAACCCGGTACCCCGGCCATGAATATGCGTCGGCACGTCCATCGCAACATGCTAGCAGTCCAAGCGACAAACTGCGGTCTCACGCCAAGGCGCAAAGGCGCAAAGAACTGCCTTCAGAACAGGACGGACAGGACAATAGTTTTCCTGAATGTCATGCCTGTCCTGTTGGTTTTGTAGTTCTCCGCGTCTTTGCGCCTCCGCGTGAGACAAGCAGTTCATTCCGTGGAGCGCAGCGACTTGAAGGTCATGCCGATCACGCCGCAGATGGCCCCCGTCATGCCGCCCACAAAAAACAGCTCGCGTGGGCCTATGTACTCGAGCGCGATGCCCACCGCGAACGCGCTCAGCGCCGTGAAACCCTGCACCGTGATCGCCACCAGCGCGAAGATGCGCCCCAGCCTCTCGCGCGGGTAGTGCTTCTGGATCAGCGTGGTGCGCCCCACCGTGATCAGCGGGATCGTCAACCCGTGCGCGAACATCGCAATCAGGAACGCCTCAAACGTCTGCAAGAACAGGAACGGCATGTACGTCACGCCGTCGAAGATCATCCCCGCAATCACAAGCCGCCCGGTCTTGAAGCGATGCCCCACGCGCGCGATCACCAGCGTGCCGATCACCCACCCCAGCCCCAGCACCGCCTCAAGCACGCCGTAGGCCCAGACCTCCATGCCGAGGTAGCCCTTCACCAGAAACATCGCGCCCACGATGGCTGGGCCCATGATGCAGAAGTTGTTGACTGCCGTGAGAAACAGCAGCGTGCGAAGCCGCCGGTCGCCCCACGCCGCAGCCAGGCTGTCGCGAAGCTGCGCGAACGAGCTGGGCCGCACGCCCGCGTCAGCCAGCGTGCGGCGCGGCACACGGATCAGCAGGATGCAGACAAAGCTGACCAGAAAGCTGGCTGCGTCGGCCGCCAGCAGCCACGCGATTCCGTCGGGCCCCGCCTGCTCGCCCGCGAGCGCCGGCAGCAGCAGCACGCCCACCAGCCCGGCGCCGAGGATGACCGCCAGTTGCTGGCTTGTCTGGAAGATGCTGTTGACGCGCAGCAGCGCCGCGCCCTCGGCGAGGTCGGGGATCAGCGCGTCGCGGGCGGGATTGAACAGCGACCCGAAGGCATGGCTGAGAAACGCGACACCGGGAAGGATCCACCACGGCAGCCAACCCGCGAAGTAGAGCACCGGCACCAGCCCGACCACCAGCAGCCGCGCGATGTCGCTGAACAGCATCGCCCCGCGCCGCGAGAAGCGATCCACCAGCACGCCCGCGTACGCGCCCAGCAGCAGGTAGGGCAGCGCGTGCATGGAGCGGGTGATGCCCACCTCAAGGCCGGCATCGCGGCCCAGCAGGTAGATCACCATGAACCCGACGCAGGTAGAAAAGACCGAGTCGCCGGTGCCCGAAACAAACTGCCCAACCCAAAGCAGAAAAAGATTCCGCCGCCTGCGCAAGGCGACGGGGGGATCAACGGCAGGTGCCTCCATGCGGCGGAGTGTAGTGACGTCCGCCCCGCTAGCCCATGTACTGGTCCCACCATCCTTCGGTGGGTTCGGTCTGCTCTACCACGTCGACGAGCAGGCCTGAGGGGTCGCTTACCATGAAGCGGCGCTGGCCCCATGGCTCGTTGGCTGGGCCGTAGACCACTTCTGCGCCGTGCCCCGCAAGCTTTGCGTGCAGGGCGTTGGCGTCGTCGGTCTGCACGGTGAAGATCGCGCCTTTGCCGTTGAAGACTTCGGGGCCGGGCGGGTTCGACGGGTGGTCGCTTGTCATCAGCCCAAGGCAGATGTGCCCGTCGCCCAGGCTCAGCATCACGACCCAACTGGCTTCGAACAGCACCTGCATGCCGAAGTGTTTGACAAAGAAGTCGCGGGAATCCGCCAGCCGCGAGACCGTAAACAGCGGATAGGTGTCCATGATTTTCATGCCCGCCACGATACGTCAGGTTGCGACAAGGAGGGGCCAGAACCGTGTTGCTTGCCCCTCCTTGCGCTCGCATCCGCCGTTGAAGGATGCCGTGCCGGCACTGCTTACAGCGACTTCATGTAGGCAACAAGCTGGTCGGCCACGGTTCCCCACCCTTCGTGGAACCCCATCTCTTCGTGCTTCTTGCGCGAGGCTTCGCTGTTGTGGCAGGCGATGGCTGTGTACTTGGTGCCCTTGCCGGCTGGCTCGATGAGGATGGTGGCAGTCATGAACGGCTCCGGCGCCGGCCGATAGCCCGGTTGCAGCGCGTCGGTAATGACCAGCTTGCGCTTGGGGACAACCTCGAGGTAGCACTGCCGCACCGGGAACGCCTCGCCGTCGGGGCCGTGCATCATGCAGAAGAACTCGCCGCCTGGGCGCAGATCGATGCGGCATTCCGACGCCGTCCACGGCTTTGGCGTGAAGAACTGCTCGATGTGCTTGGGCGTCGTCCAAGCCGCCCATACAAGCTCCGGCGATACGTCGAGTGTGCGTTCGAGCTTTAGATCAAGGTTGGGGTCGAATGGTGTGCTGCTCATGTTTGCTTCTCCTGTTCTGCTTTAAGCTTCAGTACGTAATCATCGAATTGGTTCAGCCGCGTCTGCCACACCTTCTTTTGGCGTGACAGCCAGTCTTCCGCTGCCTGCACGGGCGCGAGCGTTGCGGTGTACGTCCGCACGCGCCCCTTTTTCTTGGACTGCACGAGCCCGCAATCCTGCAGCACGCGTACGTGCTGGTAGAACGATGGCAACGCCATATCGAACGGCTGGGATAGCTCGGTCAGCGATGCGGGGCCGCGGTACAGGCGCTCCATGACCTTGCGGCGGGTGGGGTCACCCAGGGCCTTGAAGATTTTGTCGATGTTCTTTGCCGGTGCGACCATGCAGGCAGCCTATCACTCGACAATACTTAGGTAAATACCAAAGTATAAATTCTTGCGTTGCTTGTGCGGGCAAGCTCCCAAGCTAGCCTTGCGCGCCATGGAGGCTGATTTTGAGGCGGCTCGGGTGGCGTTTGTCCGGCTGGTGGATGATCTCTACCAGCGGCAGGCCACGGGCCGCACGGTGCTCTCGCTTGAGGTCGCGCCGGAGCTGGTCGCCGCCGCGCTTGAATCCGGCGCGAAGCAGCAGCAGGAAGCCGAGATCACCCGCGTGAAGCTTGAGTTCTTCCCCGACGCCGCGCTGTTTTCGTGCCACGTGAAGGTCAAGGGCAAGGCCTGGCCGCCGCGTCCGCCCGTGGACACCACCGTTGAGCTGGGCGTGCGCGACATCACCCACAGCGACGCCGGCGAGTCGGGCTCGCTGATGTTCCGCGTCGAAAAACCGCTGCACTTTTCCAGCAAGTTCGCGGATGTGGTGATGGGCCTGCTGGGCAAGCTCGCGCGCGGGCTGCCGGTCAGCATTGACGCGCTGCGCCACAAGGATTCGCTGGTCACGGTCGATTTCGCGGAGTTCGTGAAGGCGCTGCGGCCGGAACTCGGCCCGCATGCAAAGCAGGTGCGGCTGTACGGGTTGACCGTGCAGGCGGGCAAGGCGAAGGTGGAGATTGGGTTCGTGCGGTGATTCGAGTGTCTCAAGCGGAGAAAGACAGAGCAACCACAGATGAACACAGGTGAACACAGATGGGATTGCCAAAGGTGTTCACCTGTGTTCACCCGTGGTTTCATTGCGGTTCTTCGTGTACTTCGTGGCCCTTCGTGGATAACAGCAGTTCATAGAGGAAAGGGCGCTCGCTAACGCTTCGCGTTCAGACTTGGATACTCTTCTCATCATCTTGCAACTTGCCTTTGGCGTCCTGGGTTTGCACTTCGGGGCGGACTGGCTTGTCTCCGGGTCTTCGCGCCTGGCGCTCAGCTTCGGCGTCAAGCCTTTGGTGATCGGGCTTACGCTGGTTGCGTTCGGCACCAGCGCGCCCGAGCTTACGGTCAGCCTGGCGGGCGCGTTACAGGGCAGCGCCGACCTGTCGGTCGGCAACGTGATCGGCAGCAACATTGCCAACATCGGGCTGGTGCTGGGGTTGTCCGCGAGCATTCGGCCGATGAAGGTGGACCTTGAGGTCTTCAAGCGCGACCTGCCGTTCATGCTGTTTGCCGCGTTGCTGATCGCGGTGCTGCCGTTCATCGGCGGGCCGGTGGATACCGGCCACGGCGCCGGGTTCATGCTGGATCGCTGGAAGGGCGGCGTCCTTCTCGCGGCGATCGGCGTCTTCATGTGGCTGATGTTCCGCACCGCGCGCTCCGGCGGCGGCGAGACCCGCATCGTGGTGAAGCGCAGCCGGCGCGGGCTGCAGATCGCGCTTACGATAGTCGGCTTAGCCACGCTGCTGGTGGGCGGCAAATTGTTCGTAGACGGCGCGGTGGTGGCGGCGACACGGCTTGGCATCAGTGAGCTGGTGATTGGGCTTACGGTGGTCGCGGTCGGCACCAGC
>CAZNBU010000220.1:0-6121 GCA_964571035.1 uncultured Planctomycetaceae bacterium
GTGCCGACTACGCGGTACCGCTGGATGCGCTGCGCGACGAGCTGCAAGCCGCGCTCAAGGAGTGCGAGCCGTACACGGGCGGCGAGTGGGGCATCGACATGATCGACGCCGGCGAGACAAGCGTGCAGATCCGCGCCAAAGCCGAAATCGACGACCCCACCAAGGTATGGACGGCAGAGTTCTTCATGCGCGAAACGCTGGTGAAGATGCTGGTCAAGCGAGGCGTGGAAGTGCTGCCCCGCCAGCGCGAGCAGCATGTGGATTCGTAGCACTGCGGTGGTCCTGGGCGCACGTCTGGCGTGGGCGACTTAGGGTCTATGCTCTTTCCCTGTCTGGGCCTACACTCCGCCCCGCTTGTTCGCAGACCGGACGACACCCCCGCTCAGGAACATCCAATGCCGCAACGCAAGAAAAAGTCCAAACGTGACGTTGAGAAGAACTACCCCACCAAGCAGTTCATCGCAAAATTGCGCCGCCTGGCTGACTGCCTCGAGTCGGGCAAACGTTTCCAGATTCAGGTAGCCAGCGAACGCATCGCGGTGCCCTCGGACGCGGTGATCAGCATCGAGCACGAGCGCGGCACGAAAGAGGAAGAGCTTGAGCTTCAACTGCGCTGGGTGGTGCGGCCTGCTACCAAGTGAATTACTCGGGCCTTTGAGCCCCGGCGCGCTACGGTCAGGGGACGTACACGAGGTGAACTTCGTAGCGGTAGCTGCCTTCGGGCTCTTCGAAGACTCGTGTCTGAACGATCATGTCGCTGCAACCTGACTCCTTGGTCCAGAGGTCTACGATCACGTCCCAAAATCCATCCACCCACTGCGCGACTGAGGTCTTCCAAGTTTCGTCGGACAACTCGACTAGAGTTTCTCCGTAGTCCTTGATGTACCCCTGGATGTGTTCCTGGAGATTAGGGGCAACCGGCACTACACCCGGAATCCCGTCCAACGCGTAGTCGCCTTTGACAAACGCCTTTACGATCTCGTGAAACACCGGGCGCCAAACACTGGCGACCGGATGCTCCCTTTCTCGGTCTTTGATCGGTGGCTGAATCGAGTGCGCTGCCATCTTGAGTCCTGCGCTGCCCAGCCCTGTGGGGCCCTTCGCTTGCGCTTCGGGCTCTTGCTCTCTGTTACCGCCACCCGTAGCTGCCGAATTCGGCTGGGGCTACTTTGTCTGTGGGGCTGTCGCCGGCGATCTGTAGCACGTACCCGATCGGTGCGCGCTCGCGGTCGTCTTCGCGGGCGTTGAAGCGGGTGCTCCCCCACCGCTCGCCCGCTACGACCAGCTCGAACTGTTCGAACTTTTCTTCCTTCACGTTGTACTTGGCTTCGCCGAGCATGGTGGCTTCGATGCCGCGGCCGTCCTGCTCCTGCTTCACCTTGCCGGTCAGCTTGATCGTCACCACGCCGCGTTTGATGCGCGTGACCTCAGCGGTGATCTCCGCTTCCTGCACGCTGGCGGCGTCGTACCCGTTGGTCTGGCCGCGCACGTTGTCGACAAAATGAACACGGCACAGCCGGCGCACCAGCGCGTCCGGCAGTTTCCACTCGGTCTTCTTTGCCAGCGCCGCCGGCAGCATGCTCGCGACCTCTTCCTTGCGGAACCATGCGTAGTCGTGGTTCCAAGCCTTGTCGCGCCAGTCGCTCATGTTGAGCTGGTGCTTCTCGCGCGGCAGGTCGCGCGACGTCACGCGCAGCACCAGCCCGTCTTCGGGGTAGTGCTTCTCGGCGCGGTTGATCTGTTCCCACGTCTTGGCGGGGTCGTCCTTCAGAAGGCGGTCTTCCTTCTTGATCTCCTTCCACTTCGCAAGCGCGCTGCGCAGCAGGGCTGCGATGCGGGCGGGGTCGCGGTGGTTGGCTTTGCCCAGCGGCATGCCGCTTGGCGTGGCGCAGTACGTCCCCTGTCGCGTGGCGCGGTCGCCCTCGCCATTCAGCGGGCGGCCATCGTCGCAGAACTTGCGAAAGTGCACGCAGTCGGCGTCGTCGCGGTTGTGAAGCCGCCACACCTCATCCGCGCACGGGATGAACTCAGCCACCAGCTTGGCGACCTCAGGATTGGACCAGACAGACTGCCTGGCGATTACACCGTTGTTTCACGTGCACCCAAACGGGTGGCCGTTCATCGCGAACAGCAGGATCGGCTTGTCTTCCTTGTTCGCGTCGATCACGCCCTGCCAGAAGGTGGTGCGCCAGGGGATCTTGCGCCAGGTTTCTTCTTCCGCGTCGGGCAGGATGTGGCGCTTGATGCGCTCATAGCTGGAGTCGCTGAGTTCTTCGGCGTTGTGGATCGCCGTCAACGGGGCCAGCAGCAGCAGTGCAATCGCGATGCGTGTCAGCATGCCCACAGTTTACCCGGCGCCCGGCAACCCGGCACCAGCAAAAAGGCGACGAAACTCCTATTCAGCACAGAACGCACTGCCCCGCTTATCCGGGATTTGCTTTGAATCTGCGTATCCGTGGTATGCTTTCCATACAGTTGCAACCTTGGATGGAGGCCGGCCTATGCGTTGGTTCGTGCTCACCTTGCTGCTTACGGGCGCCTTGCAGGCGCAGACGTTTTCCGATCCCAACTTCACCGTGGACTGGCTTGCCGCGCCCGGGTACGGGACCATCGGCCTGGATTTCGACGCCACGGGCCGTTTATACGTCGGGCAGAAGCGGGGGATCATTCACCTGCTGACGCCGAACGCCAGCGGCGGGTACGACATGCAGGCGACGCCGTTCGCCGACCTTACTTCCTTTGTATACAACTCGTCGGAATCGGGCCTGCTGGGCCTCGCGCTCGACCCCGACTTCACCACCAACCGCTACATGTACCTGTTCTACACCACGCCGAGCGACCAGCGGCTGGTACGCATTCAAGCCGACGCGACATTCACTACCTGGACGACCGTGCAGACCGTGTTGCTTTCCGGCCTGCCGCGCGCAGCCGGCAACCACAAGGCGGGCGACATTGATTTCCACCCGAATGATCCGAACAGCATCTACATCGTGCTGGGCGACGACGCGAACATCAGTCTTGCGGACAACCTGGACTACTACCACGGCAAGCTGCTGCGCGTGAACAAAGCCAACGGCGAAGGGTTCACCGACAACCCGTTCTATGTGGCTGCGCAGGGCACGAACTCACTGCGCGCGCGCATCTGGGCGCTGGGGTTCCGCAACCCGTTCCGGTTCTGCTTCCACCCGAACCCGCCGATCCCGCACACGATGTACATCTCCGAAAACGGCGGGCCGTCCGGCGTCGTCGCGCAGGACCGCCTGTGCTTCACGCAGCGCGGGTGCGACGGCGCGTGGAACTCCGCCAATTCGAGTGCGGGCACCAATAGCCCGTTCTATTCGCCGAGCAATCCCGCGGGCAGCGAATGCCTCGTCCTGCACCGCGAGCAGTCGTCACACATAGGCGTGGAGATTGTTGAGGGCGGCCCCTTCGGCGACCCCGCCAACCCCAACGCCAGCGTGATCTACCTGAGCAATTTCTACCAGGCGGGTGGCAGCATCCGGCGCTGGCGCTTGACCGGTACGAACCTTGAGTCGGTGACGCCGATTGCAGCCGACAGCGGCGGTCGCTTCGTGACGGGGCTGTACACGACCGACCTGAAGCTCGGGCCGGACGGCCACATGTACTTCACGCAGTCGAACAACGGCATCAGCAGCGGCAGCAGCTATCGCATCGGCCGCATTCGCTACGTGGGCAACCAGCCGCCAGTGGCTTCGTTCACGATGAGCCCTTCGCCGGCCACCGGGCCGATCCCGCTTAGTGTGCAGTTCACCGACACTTCCACCGACAGCGACGGCACGATCACCGCGTGGTCGTGGGACTTCGGAGACGGCAACACGTCGACACTGCAGAACCCGACGCACACTTACACCGTGGCGGGCAACTACACAGTGACGCTGACCGTCACTGACGACGACACCGCGCAGGATGGCGAGCAGGCGCCTGTGAGCGCGACGACGCCAGTCGCGCCGGTGGCTTCGTTCACGACCAACCCGTCGCCCGCGGTCGGTAAAGTACCGCTGCAAGTGCAGGTCACGGACACATCGACAGATGCCGACGGCACGATCGTCGCGTGGAACTGGGATTTCGGCGACGGCAACATGTCGACGCAGCAGAACCCGACGCACACCTACATGTCCGACGGCAGCTTTACGGTCACGCTGACGGTCACCGACAACAGCACGTTGCAGGACATCGAGACCGCGCCTGTGACGGTGACGCTGACGTTCCCGCCGGTGGCTTCATTCACGATGAACCCGTCGCCCGCCACAGGGCTCGCGCCACTGAACGTACAGTTCACGGATACTTCCACGGACAGCGACGGCACGATTGTCGCGTGGCTGTGGGCGTTCGGCGACGGCAACACATCCACGCTGCAGAGCCCGTCGCACACCTACACCACGGGCGGCAACTTCACGGTGACGCTTACCGTGACCGACAGCGACGCGTTGCAGGACAGCGAGCAGGCCCCGGTAACGGTAACCACGCCGGTGCCGCCAGTGGCTTCGTTTGCCAGCATCCCCGCGCCGCCCACGGGCAACGCGCCGTTCTTCGCGCAGTTCAACGACACGTCCACCGACGCCGACGGCAACATCGTCACCTGGGCCTGGGACTTCGGCGACGGCAACACCGGCAACACCCAGAACGCCAGCCATGTCTACAACGTAGCCGGCATGTTCGTCGTAACGCTCATGGTAACCGACAACGACGGCCTGCAAGACAGCGAGCAGATGACGGTAACGGTGAACCCCGAGCCGGAGCAGACCAACGAAGATGACGAAGAGGACTCCGGTTGCAGTGTCCAACCCGCAACCGTGTGGCCGTGGCTGGGCTTGGCGTTGCTCGGCGCATTGCTCATCGGCGTGAGGCGCTCGCTGCAACGCTCCTAGGCGCCGCCTTGAGCGCCGCCTTGGCGGCGCCACGAATGTAGCCTTGGGTGACAAGCCCGACGACGTCGGGCGCGGAACCCAAGGTCTTCGGCCTCCAGAACAAAGCGAGGCCGCGAAGCGGGCGGCCGAGCCGCGCCCCGGGGCGCGGCTATTCGAGATACGCTGGGTCGTACTTCACGCCGTGAGCGTCGAGCAGACTGCGCAACTCATCAATGAAAGAACGCCCGCGGTGGTGCTTTTCCTGGTTCAGAATGTAGCGCTCGACAGCGGGCACGGCCGACTGGCTTACCGTGAACCCCGCGTACCCACGCTGCCATTCAAATGGGATGTCGTACCGGGCAGCATCGTTCATCCACTTGCTGGATCCGGCTTTCACCTCACGCATGAAGGGTAGGTCGCCCGCTTCGCGGGCTCTCTCGTCCCTGGCTGGGAATCCTGGGGTTCCTCGTGCCAGGGGCACTCGTCACCCCAGGCTACATTCGTCGCGCCGCCAAGGCGGCGCGTAGGCACCCTGCACTACGGCGCGCTGAACATCGTCGTTGCCCCCACTGCGCGTGGGTGATTTGCCTTGATGGTTACCGCTGTGCCGGTCGCGGCTCGCAGGATCAACTCTACGTGCTGCTCGTCTTCTGAGCGGATGCGGGGTATGCGCCCGACATCCGTGCGCCCGCGCTGGAGCGTGCAGTTGACGAACGATTCGTCGCACAGCGCGCATGACACCAGTTGACCGCCCTCAATACGCAACTCGACCGGGTTGTCTTCCTTGCGCTCTACCGCCTTCACGCTGTCGGTCGGGAACGCGCCGTTGTTGCGCACGGCACAGCGCACGCGCACCAGCCCGCCGCCCAGCGACGTTGCCTGCACGTCGTCGAGCGCCAACGCGGCAAAACTCTCGGCGTGGCGCAATGTGAACAGCGCGTTGCGGAAGCCCTCTTCAATGAACAGCTCCGCGGGCGGCATGCGTGTTGCAAACTGGTCCCACCCGCCGATTTCGATCTCGCCGAGTTGCGGGTGGTTGAACGGCTTCCAGTCAATGTAGCTGCGCCCCGACCCGAACTCGTCGTGCCAGTCGCGCGTGTCCTCGGCGCTGCTGCCGGGGTTTCCGTCCACTTCGTGGCTGGTGCTGCCCCACAGCTCATTGGTGAACACAAAACGGCCCAGCCCGAGATACCCGAAGTCGATCTGCGTGCCCATCGCGCGGTACAGCTCATCGTGCGTCTGCATGTAGCGAT
>CAZNBU010000221.1:0-6102 GCA_964571035.1 uncultured Planctomycetaceae bacterium
CGACCAGCGCCGTGCCCGACCCGCAGCACAGGTCAGCCACCAGCGCGCCTTCGTCGGTGAAGCATGTCACCAGCCGCTCCAGCAGGGCCAGCGGCTTCTGCGTGGGATACCCGGCGTACTCCTTCATGTTTCCACGCAATGCGGGAATTTCCCACACGTCGCGCATGGCGGCCATGGTGTAGGGGCCGTCGCCGTCGTCGTGGATCTGCACGTTGGTGTACCCGTACTTGTGGGCGAGGTAGCTCTTTTCGCGCTGCGGATGAAACGGGTAGTCCGGGCCGTTGGCGAACACGTGGATCGTGTCGTGTTTGCGGCCAAGCCAACGCTTGCTGCCGCCGCCGGTGCGGTAAGCCCAGATGATTTCGTTGATGAACGCGTCGGGACCCAGCAGCCGCTCAAGCTCAACGCGGCCCCAGTGGGCGGCGCGCCAGTCAAGGTGCAGCGCGATCACGCCGTTGGCGGCGAGCAGCGGGCGCGCGGCCTCCAGCAGGCGGCGCAGGAACCCCAGGTACTCACCCAGGCCGCCCGGCCACTCGTCATCGTAGGCTGGGCCGCCTTCGCGGTTGCGGCGTACGCGCCCGGTGAAGAAGGGCGGGTCGAGGTAGATCAGGTTCGCGCACGCCCGTGGCAGCGTTGGCGCGACCTCAAGGGCGTCTCCGTGAATCACTTCGTTCATGGATTCAATCGGGTGCTCAGGTTGAGCGTTGCGGGAGAAGAAGCGGTTTCCGGTTTTGGGTTCTGGGTGTTGGGCAAGGCAGACGCGGTTCCCCAAAACCCAAAACCTGCAACCCAGAACCGCATGTTTACCCGTGGCGGCCGCCCTGCTGGACTCATATGTCGCCGAACTGCTTGTTCAGCACGCGGTAGGCGTCGGTGATGTCGAACCAGGATTCCTTGCCGTCGTCGCCGGTCAGGCAGTCCAGCACGCGGTCGCCTTCCTGTACCAGCGACTGGTTCTCCATCTTGCGGTCGATGAACATCAGCACGTCGTATTCGTCCGAGGTGCGCGTTACCAGCCACGGCTCCTGGCGCGTGCCACGGCCGGTCATCAGGATGCCTTCGACGCAGGCGCGCGCGACCGCCGATTCCATGTTGGCGGACTCCTCGTCGCCGAGGCGCCGGTGGGTGTAGGCCAGCATCAGGTGCAGCCGGGGCGACAGCATCAGGTTCGGCAGCATGCTGGGCAGCAGGTCGATCACCGCCTGGTACTGCTCGGCGTCGATGAATTCGTCGAGTTCTTCAAGGTCTTCGGAGTACGGCTGATAGTCAGGGTTTTCCACGACGACCTTGCGCACCGCGAGAAAGCTCTCGAGGTTCGGTTTGCGCAGGTATTCGAGGAACAAGTCCTTCATGCCGCCAAGGATAGCTGTAACGCCACTAGTGCGCCGGGTTTGCGATTGTGTTATATTTACACACATGACGGACCTCCTGAAGCATGTCATCGGCAACTCGCCCCGGATGCGTGAACTGAAACAGCAGATCACGTCGGTGGCGAACGCCGAGTTTCCGGTACTGATTCTCGGCGAAAGCGGCGCGGGCAAGGAAGTAGTGGCGCGCGCGATTCACGCGCTGGGGCCACGCAGTTCCGCGCCGTTTGTCGGGCAGAGCTGTCTGGCGATCCCCGAGTCGCTGATCGAGAGCGAGCTCTTCGGTTTTGAAGCCGGCGCGTTCACCGACGCGCGTGAGCGGCGCATTGGTTTGTTCGAGCAGGCGGAGGGCGGGACGCTGTTTCTGGATGAGATCGGCGATATCCCGCTGAGCTTTCAGAAGCGCCTGCTCCGCGTGCTGCAGGAGCGCGAGGTGCGGCGGCTGGGCAGCACCGAAGCGGTGCGGATCAACGTGCGGATCATGACCGCGACCAACGCGCCGATTGAGCAATTGGTGTCCGAGGGGCATTTCCGCAGCGACCTGCTGTACCGGCTGAACACGTTCGAGATTCGCGTGCCGCCATTGCGGCAGCGCGTAGACGACGTGCCCGCGCTGGTGGAGCACTTTGTCGCCAAGCACGGCGCGCGCTTCGGCATTGACGCCAAACCGCCGGGGCCGGAGGTGATGCAGAAGCTGCGCGATTACCCGTGGCCGGGCAACGTGCGCGAGCTGGAAAATTTCGTGGTGCGCTGGATCAGCCTCGGCGACGAGGCGCTGGATGCGCTCGACAAAAAAGAGGCGCTCAGCTTCGGCGAGCACGAAATCTCGCGCCGCTGGTTGAGCATGACCATGGAAGAGATTGAGTCGGAAGTGATCCGCATGGTGCTGAAGGACTGCGCCGGCAACAAAACGCTCGCAGCCCGGCGGCTTGGGCTCGCGCGCAAAAGCCTCTACAACAAGATGGAACGCTACGGGATTGAGGGCGTTGCTGCGCGGCGGTAGTGGCATCGCCTTCAAGGCGACGAGTTGCTGCGGGTTCCAGCCGCAGGTTGAGCGTTCATGCCAGCCAGCAGCTTGCGGCACTTCTTCAGCGTGCCTGAACTGAACGCACTCACGTCTCCGCCCTCCAGCAACGTTCGCATTGCCGCCGCCTGTTCGCGGTTCAAAGGTGCTTCGCTTACACCGTGCTGGTCGCGGTGAAACAGCCCGGCGTATTTGCGCGCCTTCTCGTCGGTCGGAAACAGTCCTTGCTCAAGCAGCGCCTCGCGGATTCCAACGACGTCCCAATCGAACACCTCGACGCGCGGATTGGTCTCCTCGCGCCACTTCGCGCCAAGCAGCAGCTCGTAGCGCAGCAGGTCGGCAACCCACGGCGCGTTCAGGTTCTTGCGCTTGCGCAGGTTGTCTACCCATGCGGCCAGCGCGCGGCCGTCCGCGTCGTCGTCAACGCGCAACTCGAATTCATCGGATTCGGCGAAGCGGTAAACCACTTCTGACTCATCGCACCCCAGCGCGATCGGCAGCGCGGTCCAGGTTGCGGGCACACGCGGCATGTACCACTGGTGGCCGATGTCTCGCGAGTGCAGGCGCACGACGACTTCAAGCCGCGCGCCGCTGGAGATTTCCAGCTCGTGCTTCTCTTCATCGGTAAGCCCCGGCACCGGCGCGATGCGCAACTGCTGCAAGGCGTCGCGCGCGCCGCGCTTGTAGAACAACCGGTACATCGCCGTGTACATGGCCTCAAGCGACATGGCGCGCCTCCAGCCAAGACGGCAGCACCTCACGCACGACCTCGCGCACCTGTGCGGCTTGCGCGACAGCGGCCTCTTCGGTCGCGTTTTCGACTTCGATGGTGATTGCCTTGAGGTTGGGCGTGCGCGGCAGCAATTCGCGCAGCAGAAACAGCGACTCTTCGGGGATCGGCCCGGCGCCGTGCAGGTCGCGGTACACGCGCCCACCCTCGTAGGGCTCGATGCGCGCGCCAGCCAGGTGCATCTCGATCACCCGCGAGAGGTCAAGCCGCTCAATGCCGTGGTTGGGCGTGTCGCCTTTGCCGACGCACAACTGGTAGCTCCAGTAATGCCCGAGGTCGAGCACGATCCCGCACTTCGCGCCGTGCGCCACCTCGGTAAGGAAGTCCGCCAGGTGCATGTCGCCGACTGCAAACTCGTACGGCGCGTTCTCCGGCAATAGCGGCACGGGCAGGCGCGCGTGCAGCTCGTTCAGGTTGGCAACGGTGGCGGCGACGCAGTCCTTGTTCAGGATTGCCGGGAAAAAGAAGTCGCAGTAGCGCCCATCGATGTGCCGCACAGCCAGTTCTTCGACGGTCCAGGGCGGGTTCAGCAGCCGCTGGTTTTTTGCGCACCCCTGCACCGTGTCGTCGGGGCACAGGCGCGGCCCCACAGGGTCCAGGCCCTCGTGGTGATAGGTGCGCGGCACGTCGGCGGGGATGGCTGCGAATGGCTCGTCGGTGTGTTCCCAGTCGCCGCGCGAGTACACTTCAAGGAAGTCAAACCCGCGGCGGTGCCCGGCAATCAGCTTCCGGAAGTCCGGCTGATCGTCAAAGATGTCGATGCCCAGGCCGATGCCCAGCACGGGTGCTGCATTGACTCTATCGAACGGGGAATCCATTGGGCTTATCGGACCGTTTGGGCGTATGAACTGCAAGCGGGCGCCCTGCTTCCCTTTGGCACCTCAGGGGTTACGATAACGCCATGAACTTGATCTACATCCTCCAGGTCCTGATCGGATTTGGGTTCGTCATCTTTATCCACGAAATGGGCCACTTCCTGGCTGCCAAGCGCGTGGGCATCACCTGCCCGGCGTTCAGCATCGGGTTTCCGATGCCGGTGCCGACAAAACAGGGGTGGAAGGCCTACAACATCTTCCGCTTCAAGTGGAAGGGCACTGAGTACCGGCTTGGATGGATCCCATTCGGCGGGTACGTCACCATGCACGGGCAGAGCGATTCGCCCGGCCAGCTCGACAAACCCAAAGAAGGCGACCAAGCCGACTACCGCAACAAGAGCTACTGGCAGAAGACGCAGGTGCTGCTGGGCGGCGTGACCATGAACGCCATCACGGCGGTCATCGGGTTCATCATCGCGTTCCAGGTGGGCGTGACGTTCATTGAACCCACGGTCGGGTTGATTGAGCCCCAGTCGCAGGCCTGGGTGAACAACGAAATCCAGGTGGGCGACAAGATCCTGCAGGTCAATGACCGAGACGTGGTGGACTTTGAAGACGTGGTGTACGCGGGCATCTTCGACGGCGGCGACACCATCAAGCTGTTGATCGAGCGCGAAGTAAACGGCGAGAAGGTCCGCAAGACCGTCACGCTGGCGCTGGACGAAAACCCGGTGTTCGGCATCAAGATGCCGGCGATCAAAGCCAAGCACCGCGTGGTCATCACGGGCGAAGAGGCGGAGCTGTTCCCGGAAAGCCTGGGCGACGACCGTCCCGAAGACGGCGACGAGCTGATCGCGGTCAACGGGCGCAAGATCCGCAACGCGCACGACGCGCTTGGGTTTCTCGAAGAGTCCGAAGGCGAGGTCAAGCTCACGCTGCGCCGCGGTGTCGGCGAAGACGCGCGCGAATGGGAGATCCCGTACGAGCCGCGCCGCCACTTCTACACCAGCTCGTCGGGGTTCATGGCCGGCGTCTCGATCGTGCCCGCGCCGTACGTCAACCTCGTGCGCAAAGGCGGCCCAGCCGACAAAGCCGGGTTGCAGAAGGGCGACCACTTCATCTCAGTGGTCGGCACGGACGGCAACGAAGTCAAGATCAACAGCTTCGGCGACCTGACGGCGCTGGTGGATGCGTCAGCAGGCACCGCGATGGATTTCGCCATCGAGCGCGGCGGCAAACCGATGCGCCTGACCGTGGTTCCTGAGCCGCGCGAAAGCAACCCCGGCCGCTACCAGTTGGGCATGCTGGCGACGTCGGTCGATCCGCTGAAAGAAGACACCGAAGACGAAGCCAGGGCGCTGCTTGGGCGCGACGGCAAGCTGTACGCCCACGGCGTGCGGCCCGGAAGCCAGGCGGCCAAAGCCGGGTTGAAACCGGGCGAGCAACTGGTCGGGTTGAAGGTCGGCGGGAAAGAGCAGCTCAATCCCGATACCGGCGAATTTGACGCGGTCGCGTTCAGCGCGGGTATGGTCGAAGCCACCAAGAGCACCCCGCCCGCCGAGGTCACCTTCTTGGTGAAGCGCGACGGCGGCAATGCGGAGATCACCGTGCAGCCTGATCGCAAGGGGCCCGACTCGGGCGCCTACATGGCTGTCGCCACGGCCGAGCAGCGCAGCGAGCCCGTGACCTACGGTCTGATGGAATCGATCGAGCAGGGGTTCTACCACAGCAAGAAGGTCGGGTACAAAATCATGATGACGCTGAGCGCGCTCGTGACCGGCCGCGTCAAGATCTGGCACCTGGGCGGGCCGGTGGTGATCGCCAAGCGCAGCTACAGCCTCGCGCAATGGGGGATCGGCACGCTGATCTTCTTTCTGGCGTTCATCAGCATAAACCTCGCGATTGTGAACATGCTCCCCCTTCCGGTGCTGGACGGCGGCCAGTGGCTGATCGTCACCATCGAGGCTGTACGCGGCAAACCGTTGCCTGAGCGGGCGATGCACTGGGTCAGTCTCGCCAGCTTCATTGCGGTGCTCGGGTTGATGGCGTTCGTTCTTGCGAACGATTTCGTAACCGTGTTCTGGCGAAAATGGGTGTGACGATTTT
>CAZNBU010000222.1:0-6082 GCA_964571035.1 uncultured Planctomycetaceae bacterium
CGCCCCAGTAGCGCCAGCACCCGGCCAGGCGGTTGACCACCTGGCGCGCGCTGCGCTCGGGGCCCATTTTCATGTTGCCGTCGTCGTCGCGCAGTGGCTCGCTGTTGATGGGGTCAGCCCCCTCCGCGAACTGCGGTACCTGCGCCTTGCGGAAGTACTTGCTGATCATGATGTCGGTGGCGAGCTGGCTCCACTCCGCGGGGATCTCGGCGCCGTCCATCTGGAATACCACGCTGCCGTCAGGGTTCGTGATCTTGGTGCCGCGGCGGGCGTACTTCACTTTGCCGAGCACGTCCTCGCCGCGCCGTGTGAAGCGGCGCGGGATGGCGACTCCGGTACTGCAGACCTTGCTGCTGCTTGCCATGGATTCTGCCTGCGCGCCCGATTCCTCTTTGCGGGCGCTGACTGATGTGCGAGTTGAACGCCGGGTCTTCGTCGAGACCTTTCCCGTCTTCCTGCCCATATTGTGCCTTTCCCCCCGACACAGGTGCGACGCTGCCGCCCCGGTGTGCTGCTAGGACGAAACACCACCCGACTCCGCAGGAGTCCAGCGGGCCCAATCCCTAGTGGCAAGTTCGTTTTTGAAGTGCGGCCCTGTTCCGTTGCAGGGCCGAGAGGAAGTATACCCGTCAGGTAGGGTCGGTCAACGGCAAAACACAAAATAATGGGTGTTGGTAACTCGTGAACACAATGATCAGTATGTACTTTACGATCCACGTAAACCACACCTTTGCAGAGGTTTCTGACGAGCGTCGGTCGGGAACCCGCATGGCAGCGCTTCGTGGATAAACCATAACACCATATGTTGTGTTAGTCCCGCGTAAACGTTCCATTGTCGGCGGGTTTACTCCTCAACCGGTCAACGGCTTGTGCCCATTCTCCTGACGGGTGCAAAAGAAAACGGGCCGGGAAAACCCGGCCCGTTGGTCAATCTGGTTGTGGGCTACCCCTTCGCCGAGCCTTTCGCGGCTGCGCGCGACAGGTTGAAGATCGGCAGGTAGATGCCAAGGATCACCACCAGCACCACACCGCCCAGCGCGATAATCAGCGCGGGCTCAATCATCGACGTGATGCCCTGTACGGACGACGACACTTCTTCTTCATAGTACTCGGTCACGTCCGCGAGCATGTCCGGCAGCGCACCCGAGTCTTCGCCTACCTTTACCATCTTGGTCATCAGCGACGGGAAGATCCCGCTGTCTGACAGCGCCTGGTACAGCGAATACCCCTGGATCAGCTTCTGCCGCGCGTCCAGCACCGCCTGCTCAAGCACGAAGTTGCCCAGCGTCTTGCTGGTGATTTCCAGCGACTGGTCCAGCGTGATGCCGTTTCGCACCAGCGTTGAAAGGGTCATCGTGAAGCGTGACACGCCGGACTTCAGCGTCAGGGGCCCGAACAGCGGCGCCTTCAGGATCATCTTGTCCCAGTTTTCAGCCCCCTGCGGCGTTCGCCGCCAGAAGATGAAGGCTGCGATAGCGCCCGCCAGCAGCGGCAGTGTGATCCACCAGTACTCGACGATCGAGTCGCTGATCAGGATCAGCACCGTGGTAAGGAACGGCAGGTCGGCGCCGTACTGGGTGAAGAGCTGCTTAAACTGCGGCACCAGGAAGGTGAAGATGCCGGCCACGATCAACAGGAAGAACCCGGCCACGAACTTCGGGTAGGCGGTGGCCGACTTGATCTGCGATTGCAGCTTGTGGCGGCGTTTGAAGAACTCGCCCAGCTGCTCAAGGATCGTATCCAGTGAGCCCGAGACTTCACCCGCCTCAACCATGCTGCACATCAGCGCGCTGAAGATGTGCGGGTGCTTGCGGAAGGCGTCGGAAAGCTTGCTGCCGGCCTCGATGTCCATCATCACGCTTTCGAGCGCGGTCTTGAACACCGGGGTTTCGGTTTCGTCGGAAATGGTCTCGAGTGAATCCAGTAGCGACAAACCGGCGCGCAACATCGTGGACATCTGGCGGCAGAACGCCGCCATGTCGCCGACCTTCACCTTCTTCTGGAACAGCCCGCCCTGCGACTTGGCGACCGCCTGCACCTCGGTGGGCGCGTTGACGGGGCCGCTTACGCCGCCGCCGCCTTCGGACTTGACGCCGATCACAGTCAAACCGGCCTTGCGCATCTCAGCCACAAGGTCGCCAACGGACGGCGCGTCCTTCACCTGGCTGATGGTGCGTCCGTTGCCGTCACGAGCTGTAACAGTGTAAAGCGGCATAAGCTGCCCCGTGGTAGAGGGTTTCGACGGGAGAGGCTACCACATGAAAGGGAGCCGGGCCACAGCGACCTTTGCGGGGTTGTGGCGGCGTAACTTGCGGTGGTCGCGCGGGTTAGTTCATCGCAGCCGGGGCTAGCGGCGTGAGGTGCACCTGTCGGCGCTGGCCGTCGCGCCAAAGGGTGATTGCGAGCTCCTGGCCGCCGGTCAGGACCATTGCCCTGGAGAGGTCGTCGACGGTCTTCAGGGCGCGATCGTTGGCCTCAAGCAGCAGGTCACCTTCGCGGATGCCGGCGGCTTTGGCTGGGCCGTCATCCTGCAACCGAAACACGTGCACCGCGCGGTTGCGGCCGATGGCTATGCGCTGCTGTGGCGAAAGGTCCTGCGCCGCCGCGAACACGCCGAGCACCGGACGGCGGATCTCGCCGTCGCGCATGAGGATTGCCGCCACCCACTCGGCGGTCTGGGCCGGCACGGCGAACCCGATGCCGCGCGCGAACGGGATGATCGCGGTGTTCACGCCGACCACTTCGCCCTGCGCGTTGACCAGCGGGCCGCCCGAGTTGCCCGGGTTGATCGCCGCGTCGGTCTGGATCAAGCCTTCATACATGTGCCCCTGGCCCGGCAGCGTGCGGTCGATCGCGCTGACCACGCCCAGGCTGACACTGCGCTGGAAACCCAAAGGGTTGCCGATCGCGAGCACGAGTTGGCCCACGCGCACGTCGTCGCTGGCTGCCAGCGTCATGGTCGGCAACCCGGACGCGTTAACCCGCACGACCGCGAGGTCGGTGCGCTCGTCGCGCCCGGTGATGTCGCCTGCTGCGTGTGTGCCGTCGGCGAAGCTGATGCGTACCTGCTTCGCGCCGGCGACTACGTGGGCGTTGGTCAGCACGTACCCGTCCTGCGCCAGCACGAACCCGCTGCCGTGGCCGCGGCCGTGCTCGACACTGACAACGCTGTCGGCTGTGCGGGTGACGAGGTGTTCAAGTTCGGCGGAAAGCTCGGTGAGTGAGCCCATGGCGATCTCCAGTGAAAGGCTTGAACGCCGAGGTTGTGAGGGTCTATTTCCGTGGCGCGCGTGATTGGTCGTGGAGCTTGGAGTCAGGAGGCGGGAGCTACTGCAAGGTGCGAACCGCACTTGCCGTTGTAGTTGCAGTTGCTCCGGCCTCCCGCCTCCGAGCTTCGCCGTACAACTGTCTTCCCATTGACGCTGTGGGGGGTGTGAGTCACCATTCCAACCCTCCGTCCGGCGGGCGGAGAGACAACTTCAGCCACCTTAGCTCAGCGGTAGAGCAACGCTTTCGTAAAGCGTAGGTCGTCGGTTCAAATCCGACAGGTGGCTCCAGCCTTCGCGGCCGTACCGCGGCCGCGAAGGCTGTCCGCCGAAGCTTCGGGCAAGGCGGACCCGCGCGAGAACGCCGGGCAGACCCAAGGGCGTGCCGAATGTGCCGGCGCGCCCTTTTGTTATGCGGCGCGCTTGCGGGGTTGGATCTTGTACAGGCAGCGGCGCTGGCCGCTTAGGATATGTTCTTTGCGCTCTATGTCGGCGCCGAGCAGTTGGCGGAACAGCTCGATCTCTCCCCGGCACAGGTCCTGGCAGGTTTCCGCGGCTGCGCAGATTGGGCAGTGGTTTTCGATCAGCGTGAAGGTCCCGTCTTCTTCGCGGGTCCACTCTGTCATGTAGCCTTCTTCGTCGCGGATCGCCGCCAGCTCTGCGACCTTCGCTTCCAGCCCGCGCTTGCCCTTCATGCGCTCGGCGTAGCGCTCGCCTTGCTCTGCCGTGCGCTGCTCAATCAGCCGGGTCATGCCTTCGTTGCCGAACGCGCTGCGCGCTGCGTGCAGGATGCCTACTGCCAGTTCGCTGTGGCTGTCGGGGAAGTGGCTGGCGGTTTCGGGTGTGAGGCTCCAGATGCGCGCGGGCCGGCCGACCTTGCGGCGCTCGTCCACGAACTGCACGTCGCCCTCATCGCTGAGCGCGTACAGGTGCTGGCGCACAGCCATCGGCGTGACGCCCAGGCGCCGGGCGATCTGCGCGGCGGTCTGCGGGCCCTTCGTCTTAAGGAAGAACAGGATCTTCTCGCGGGCTTTGGCGGGTATGTCAGCACTCATGCAGGCGCATTATCGGGCGGGTTGCGGAATAAAACAAGCACTCGCTTGACTTATTAGGTAAAGGAAGTTCTTTACTAAGTGGTTAGAGGTCAGAGGTTGGAGGACAGAGGTCAGGGTGCAGCGATGGATGCTCGGGGCGAGTTGTTCACTGACCTCCGGCCTCTGACCTCTGGCCTCTCTCAAGGAGAACAATCATGGCGGGCGTGAAGCATCTGGATCACTTGAATCTTTCGGTGCGCAACTTTGACGAGACGGCGGACTGGTATCGGCGTGTGTTCGGGTTCGAGGTCGTGGAAAAGGGCCTCTACAACGGCGAGCCCTGGGGCGTGCTGAAGGGCGGCGACGCGATGTTGTGCGTCTACCAGCACGCCGAGATGGACAAGGAGCCCGACGCCGAAGCGCTGGAAAAGGCGGGGTTCCACCGCATCGCGCACTTCGGCCTGCGCATCACCGACCGCGAGGCGTGGGAGAAAACCGTCAAGCGCGAAAAGCTGCACGTGCACTACGGCGGCGCGTACGACTGGCCGCACAGCACATCGTGGTACATCGACGACCCGACCGGGTACTCGATCGAGGTCGCGCTGTGGGACAACGACACGCCTGTGTTTGGATAGTTTCGGGAAGCCTGGAGGCGGGAGTTTGGAGGCGGGAGCAACTGCAAGCTGGCGCTTACACCACGCGGTGAGCAGTTGCTCCCGCCTCCCGCCTCCAAGCTCTTTGCTACTCGCGCGAAAAGTCCTCTTCCTTTGGCTTGGGTGGAGTCTTGGGTGGCGTAGGCTTGGGCTCAGCAGGCTTCGGCGGTGCGATCTCTTCGCGGTGCCTCTCGCGGTTGGGGCCTTTGTATCCCGGCCATCCGCTGTCTTTGCTCAGGCGCCAAGAAAACTCGTACAGCATCTTCACCACCGGCACCATGTCTTCGTAGTTGATGGTTTCCGGGTCGTCCTTGGCTGTGTGATACAGCTCGTTGCTGCCGCCCCACGGAAACACGATCGGGATTCCCGCTTCGCCGTAAAACGCCCAGTGGTCGGAAGCCGGCAGCGGCGGCCGCTCTGACAGCGACCATTGCAGTGACGGAAAGTGCGCGACGGTTTCCGCGGCAAGGCGCTCCATCAGCGGGCTGCCGTGGGGGCCCTGCAACTGCATCTTCTTGTCGGCGATGCGCCCGATCATGTCGATGTTGATCATCGCCACGACCTTGTCGTTCGGCACCAGCGGGTTGCGCACGTACCAGCGTGAACCCAGCAGCCCCTTCTCTTCGCCCGTGAAGGTCAGAAACAGGAAGCTGCGCCGCGGCTTCACGCCGCTTTGCGCCAGCGCCTCGGCGATTTCGAGCACGCATCCCACGCCTGTCGCGTTGTCGTCGGCGCCGTTGTAGACCTGCCCGCGGTTTTCGGCGCCGTCGCGCGCGCCGAACCATCCGACACCCAGGTGGTCGTGGTGCGCACCGAAGACGATCCATTCGTCCAGCTCGCCCTCGATCTTGCCCGCGACGTTGCGGCACTCGCGCACGATCTCGCGCGACTTTGCTTTGATCGAAACGCGCATGCCGGAAAGGTCCGGGCGCTGCTTGAAGTCTGCGATGTCGAATGCCTGCTGCGCCTTCTTCAGGGCGCCCTCGCCGCCCAGCAGCGCGTCGGCGGCCTCTACACTCATGTGCAGGAACGGGATGTCGTCCGCGTCGCGCTTTGCGCCTGCAAGCCGCAGCGGCGGTGACTTCTCCGCAGCCTCCGGCGACGGCAGGTTGGGACGGTTGTCGTTGCC
>CAZNBU010000223.1:0-6068 GCA_964571035.1 uncultured Planctomycetaceae bacterium
CGACGCCGACGGCAAAGAGTACATCGACTTCTGCGGCGGTATCGGGTGCGTGAACGTCGGCCACAACCACCCGCGAGTCGTGGATGCCGTGCGCAAACAGGCGCAGCAGCTCATCCACTCCTGCTGGCACGTCGCAATGTACGAGCCGTATGTGGAGCTCGCGGAGCGCCTCAACGCGCTCGCCCCCACCGGCGCGCCCAACAATACCGTGCTGTTCAACAGCGGCGCCGAAGCCGGCGAGAACGCGATCAAGATCGCCCGCAAGTACACCAAGCGGCAGGGCGTAGTCTGCTTCGAACGCGGGTTTCACGGCCGCACGCTGCTGGGCCTCACCATGACCGGCAAGGTAAACCCTTACGCAGCCGGGTTTGGTCCGTTTGCGCCCGAAGTCTACCGCCTTCCGTATCACCCGTTCTTCGACTCGCCGACTAACGCCAGCGAAGATGAGGTCGCACAAGCAGCCACGGCCGCGCTGGATCGACTGTTCCAGTACCACGTCGAGCCCGAGAACACGGCCTGCATCATCGTCGAGCCCGTGCTCGGCGAGGGCGGTTTCTACCCCATGCACCCCGCCGCCATGAAAGCCGTGCGCGAAGCCTGCACGCGCCACGGCATCGTCTTCATCTGCGACGAGGTGCAGACCGGGTTCGGACGCTGCGGCGCAATGCTGGCGTGCGAGCGCTACGGCGTGACGCCGGACCTCGTGTGCCTGGCGAAATCACTCGCCGGCGGCATGCCCCTCAGCGCCGTAGTCGGCAAAGCCGAGCTCATGGACGCGCCACAGGTCGGCGGCCTCGGCGGCACGTTCGGCGGCAACCCGATCGCGTGCGCAGCCGCGCTCGCGGTGCTGGACATCATGAAGGAAGAAAACCTGCCGCAACGCGCCAACGAAATCGGCGAGCAGGTGCTCGCCAGCTTCCGCAAACTCGAAAAGGCGCACAAGCACGTGGTGAAAGCACGCGGCCTCGGCGCGATGTGCGCGATCGAGATCGTAGACCCCAAAACCAAGCAGCCCGACAAGGATCGCACCACGCGCATCCTGCAGGTCGCGCGCACGCAGGGCCTGCTCGCGATGGCTGCCAGCGGCAACATCATCCGCACGCTGATGCCGCTGGTGATCGGCGACGACGACCTGCAACGCGGGCTGAATATCCTGGAACAAAGCGTGGCCGCCGCGGCGTAAGAATCAGGAGGCGATCATGGAATCCAGAAACCCCGCTACGGACGAGAAGATCCGCGACTACGAAGAACACACCTGGGAGCAGGTGCAGGACCACATCCACCGCGCGAACGACTGCTTCATCAAGTGGCGGCGCACATCCTTTGCCGAACGAGGCGAAAGAATGCGTACCGCTGCCAAGCTGCTGCGCGAGCGCGCCGACGAATACGCTGCCCTGATGACCGCCGAAATGGGCAAGCCGATCCGCGACGGCCGCAAAGAGGCTGAAAAGTGCGCCTGGGTGTGCGACTACTACGCCGAAAACGCCGAGCGCTTTCTGCAGAACGAAGCGATCGACACCGACGCCCGCAAAAGCTTCGTCAGCTTTCAGCCGATGGGGCCCGTGCTGGCGGTGATGCCGTGGAACTTCCCGTTCTGGCAAGTGTTCCGGTTTGCGGCGCCAGCGCTGATGGCGGGCAACGTCGGCCTGCTGAAGCACGCGTCGAACGTGCCCGGGTGCGCGCTCGCGATCGAGCAGGTGTTCCGCGACGCCCGCTTTCCGGATGGGTGCTTCACCACGCTGATGGTGGACAACAAGGCCGTGGACCGCGTGCTGGAGCAGCCGGAAATCGTCGCGGTAACCCTGACCGGCAGCACACGCGCCGGGCGCTCCATCGCCGCCAAGGCGGGCGACCAGCTCAAGAAAAGCGTGCTGGAGCTGGGCGGCAGCGACCCCTACATCATTCTCGAAGACGCCGACATCGAGCAAGCCGCCGAAACCTGCGCCACAAGCCGCATGATCAACAGCGGCCAGAGCTGCATCGCCGCCAAGCGTTTTATCGTGGTGAACGAGGTGTACGAGGAGTTCACGACGCGCTTCATTGAGCAGATGGAGAAGTTCGAAATGGGCGATCCAACCAAGGACGAAACGCGGCTTGGCCCCATGGCGCGCACCGACCTGCGCGACGAGCTTCACGTTCAGGTGGGCCGCAGCGTTAACGCGGGCGCGGAATGCGTGATCGGCGGCGAGATCCCCAAGCGGCGCGGCGCGTGGTACCCCGCCACCGTGCTGACCGGCGTGACCGCCGACTCGCCCGCCTACCGTGAAGAGCTGTTCGGCCCGGTCGCGGCGGTGCTGCGCGCGAAGGACGAAGCCGACGCGATCCGCATCGCCAACGACAGCGAGTTCGGACTGGGCGCCGCGGTGTTCACACGCGACGCCGAACGCGGCGTGCGAATCGCCGAGCACGAGCTGGAAGCCGGCGCCTGCTTCGTGAACTCGTTCGTGAAGTCCGATCCCCGCCTGCCGTTCGGCGGCGTGAAGACCTCCGGGTACGGGCGCGAACTCTCCAGCTTCGGCATCCGCGAGTTCGTCAACATCAAGACGGTATACGTGGCGTGAGAGAGGCCAGAGGACAGGGGCCAGAGGTCAGGTTGCTCTTTGTGCAACGCGCTGTCACTGACCTCTAACCTCCGACCTCTGACCTCTCCTCCGCCGCTACCTCAACCTCGCCCGCGCTCAACCCGCGCCGTGCGAGCGCCGACTTTGCCGGCTTTGCGGGCCTTGTAGCGCTCCTCAGCTTCCTTGTTCAGGCGCTTGTCGCGTTCCGTCTCAAGTTCCACGGGCGGTAGCGCGGCGGGGCGCATCTCTTTGTTCACCGCGACGAAGCTAAAAAACGCTTCGCACACCAGGTTGCGCTCGCCTGTGTGCGGCGCCTCCGCCATGGCTTCGACGTAGATCTCCATGCTGGTGCGCGCGGTGAAGTGGATGCGCGCCGTCAGGTCCAGCAGGTAGCCCTCATGCACCGGCGCCATGAAATCGACCTTGTCGATGCTGACCGTTACGCAGTTCTGCCGCGCATGCCGGATCGCCGCCATCGCAGCCACCCGGTCCATCAGCGCCATCAACTGGCCGCCGAATAGCGTGCCGTGCACGTTGAGGTCCTGCGGCTGTACGATCCATGTAAGGTGGCTCTGGCTTTCGCTGGCCTTCTTGGGCGCCATGGGTTCTCCTTGCGCGCGTGGGCGCGGGTGCGAAGATAACGCCATGGCGGGCCAAACGCATCCATTGTTGATCAAGCTTCAGCATCTGTGCGCGCGAGCCGACGCCGAGTTCGAGCGCGGGCGCGGCGTTCACGGCGCACGCATCAAGTGCGCCGCGGGGTGCAGCTCGTGCTGTTCGCAGATCTTCCAGATCACTGAAGTGGAAGCGGCCCGCATCTCGCAGCACGTAGCCGAGCTGCCGGAAGCGCAACGCAACCCCCTCGTTGCCCGCGCCAAGGAAAACCTGCGCAAACGCGACTGGCTGTTCAGCGGCAACGAGAAATGGGGCGACGCGCTTTCCGGCGGCGGTGTGCCGTGCCCCGCGCTGACCGACGACGGCGCCTGCGGCATGTACGACGCTCGCCCCGTGATGTGCCGCAAGTTCGGCGTCCCGATCTACAACCCCGATCAGCCGCAGCACGTCATGGCGTGCGAACTGAACTTTGAGCCAGGCGAAGCCATCGAGGACGGCGCGCTGGTCGAAAACCAGACCAACCTGTACCGCGCGCAGCAGCAACTGCAAGCCGACTGGAACGACGCCGGCGGCGGGCGCGACGACGCGCCGTGGTGCATCGCGCGCGCGATTGTAGAGGACGCGCGCCCGTTGCTTCCCTAGAGCATTTTCAGGATTGGTTTGCAGGAGCTCATGCCAGTTCGCGAACCGTCGCGTGTCGCAGGCTGGGCCGCTTTCAGCCGCGAAGCGGCTGAGGAACTTAGCCCACGACTTCAGTCGTGGGGAAAAACGCGCCTTGTTTTCGCGCCCCAGCGGGGCGCGGCACTCCTGCCCGTAGTGCTTCCCGCGCCCCTCCGGGGCGCGTACCCGTTGCTGCATTGATTCCCACGGCTAAAGCCGTGGGCTAAGGTCCCCGGCCCCTTCGGGGCCGACGAGGCAGTCACCCACGCGCAATACCGCACTACGCCATTCCGGCCTCATTCGTTGCAAACCGGCCCTGAAAATGCCCTAGCCATCCTTGCGGCGGGCGCGTTCTAACCCGTCGAGCACCAGTTCAAGACCGAAATCGAACTCGTTGCCGAAGGCGTACCCCGGCTTGAGGGTGTGCTTGACGATCATCTCGGTGAAGTAGGGAAACTCCTTGGCGGGCATCTGGCGCAGGATGTCGTCGGCCAGATCCGCCAGCTCATCGGAGTTCTTGAACGGCAGCTTCATCTCCTGCAGCGCGAACCCGAAGATGTAGCTGTCCAGCGCCGCAAACGCGTGCGCAGCCATCGCGATCGAGAACCCGCCTTCGCGCAGGCACCCGATCACCGCGTCGTAGTAGCGCATTGACGACAAGCCGGGATTGGTGCGCGTTTCCATGACCATGAGCGCCCACGGATGGCGCTGGAACATCGCGCGCGCCGAGGCTGCGCGGCGGCGCATCGCCTCGCGCCAGGGCTCGCCGGGCTTCGGCAGGTCGATCTCGGCGACGACGAGGTCGGCGATGCCATCCAGAATCTCTTCCTTATTGGCGACGTGGTTGTACAGCGACATCGCTTCCACGCCGAGCGCGCTGCCCAGCGTGCGCATCGAAAGCGCGTCAATGCCGCGCTTGTCGGCCAGCCGAATGGCTGCCCCAAGCACCTTCTCGCGTGTCAGCGGTGCGCGGTTTTTCTTGCGTTTGGCGGGCATGAAGGCTTCTCCTGGCGTGTTTGAGGCGACCCAAAAGTTTTTTCTGAAATCCCCTTGATCAACTTACAGCGTAAACTTACACTGTAAGTATGACGGACGCAAGCAACAGAAAAGGAGACAACATGCAATCGACGATCGACGCGACTACCTCTACTCAACACAATGGGACACAGACCATGAAAGCAATCGTTCAAGACACCTACGGCTCCGCCGACGTGCTGGAGCTGCGGGACATCGACAAGCCGCAGATCGCCGACGACGAAGTGCTCATCCGCGTGCGCGCGGCCGGCGTTGACCGCGGCGTGTGGCACCTGATGACCGGCAAGCCCTACCTGATCCGCATCGCGGGGTTCGGCATGACCGCGCCCAAGACCGCCACCCCGGGCATGGATGTCGCCGGCGTGGTCGAAGCGGTCGGCAAGGATGTCACCGACTTCAAAGCCGGCGACGAGGTTTTCGGCATCGGCAAGGGCACCTACGCCGAGTTCGCAACCGCGAAGGCAGCCAAACTCGCGCCCAAGCCCGCCAACCTCAGCTTCGAAGAGGCCGCGGTGCTCGCGATCTCCGGCCTCACGGCTTTGCAGGGCCTGCGCGACGTAGCGAAAGTACAGCCGGGCCAGAAGGTGCTGGTGATCGGCGCCTCGGGCGGCGTCGGCACGTACGCAGTGCAGATCGCCAAGGCGATGGGCGCGGTGGTCACCGGCGTGGCGAGCACGAGCAAGGTTGACCTGGTGCGCGAGATCGGCGCCGACCACGTCATCGACTACACCCGCCAGGCGATCACCGACGGCGGCGAGAAGTACGACGTGATCCTCGACATCGGCGGCAACCGCTCGCTGTCACGCCTGCGCCGCGCGCTGGCCAAAGGCGGCACGCTGGTGATCGTCGGCGGCGAAGCGGGCGGCAACCTGATCGGCGGCGTGGACCGCCAGCTGCGCGCCATGATGCTGTCAGCGTTCGTAAGCCAGAAGCTCACCTCGTTCATCTCGTCAGAAAAGGGCGAGGACTTGGTCGAGCTGAAGGAGCTCGCCGAAGCCGGCAAGATCAAGCCGGTCATCGACCGAACCTTCCCGCTAGCCGACGCACCCGAAGCCATCCGCCACATGGAAACCGGAAAAGCCCGCGGCAAGGTCGTAGTAACCGTCTAGCCACAAAGCAATCCGCCCGCAGTGCCAGAACAGGCTCTGCGGGCGGGTTTGAAGATGGTGGACCGTACAGGACTCGAACCTGTGACCC
>CAZNBU010000224.1:0-6043 GCA_964571035.1 uncultured Planctomycetaceae bacterium
CGGTGCTTACGCTTTCGAGCGCCGGCTTGTAACGGTCGCACATCGCCTGCCAGTCGATGCCGTGGTGCTTGCGGTCGTAGTAATAGCGGCCCATTACCCAGCGGGCTTCATCGAAGGCGGCGCGGCGGAGCTCTCCAGCGTCGCGGCGCTGCTCAACGCGGAAGCGGTACGAGTTGGTCTTGCCGCCGCTGACCGGCATGCTGGTGATCGTGCCGCTGTCGCGCCACCACAACGTTTTTTCGTCGGCGCTGAGCGTAAGGTCGGCTTTGCTGCTGCGGCTTTGGGTGATCTGCTTGAGGTCCGGGCCCTTGTCTGGATCTATCGTCAGCTTCCAGATGTTCGACTGGCCTTCGACGTTGGCGATGAAGCAGTAGGTCTTGCCGTCGGACAGCGCCACCGGCGAGCTTTCGCTGCCATTGAGCGTGGTGATGCGGCGACACCGGTCGCGGATGCCGTCGAAAGCGATGTTGGTCTGTGGCGTCTTCTTCTCGGACTTGGACTTGTCGTCCTTCGACTCGTTCTTCTTGAACAGGTTGTCGAGCTTGTCTTCCTTGAATTCGGGCGCCTTGGGCTCAAGCTCGACCATCCAGATGTCGTAGTCCTCTTCCTGGTTATTCGCGAACACCACGCGCTTGCCGTCGGCGCTGAACGCCGCGCCGGTCGCGGAGTGAAACAGGAAGCTGATCGGGGTGACTTCACCGCTGTGAGTATCGCCGACCACCACGCTGGTGTTGTAAAGCTGGTTCGGTTGCGTGTAGACAACCCAGCGGCCGTCGGGCGAGAACTCGTACCCGCCGCGCCCCAGCCCCCACCCGAAGAACTTGCCCGTAAACGTCGCCGGCGCGATGTCGGGGCCGTCCATACCGCCCCACCCCTGGTTCTGCTTGACGATCGTCAGCCGCTCTTCGTTGACCACGCCCCAGACGCGACCGAACGGGTCCATGCGCAGGTTCGAAATCACTTCGCCCTTGTTGCGCGCGTGCAGCGTGGTGCCAGCCGCCAGGTTCGAGACGTCCGCGCCCAGAATCGCGCCGTTCAACGCATCGCCGAAAATCAGGTGCGTGCTGTTCGGCGCCCAGATGAGGCCCTTCTCCTCGCCCAATGTGTCGGTGACTTGCGCCGGTACCGCGTCTTCGTCGGCGGGCATCACAAACACGTCGCCGCCCGCGATGAAGGCGATTTTCTTGCCGTCGGGACTGACAGCGAACTCGTCTGCACTGGTCTGCGTCAGCACGCGCACACCGGCGTCGCGGCGGTCGGTGTTGATTTTGATATCCGGCATGCTGATCCTCTGCACCGCGCGCTTGGTCAACTCACCAACGTGAAGTTGCCAGCCGCCGTAGTTGCCGGTGCTGAACGCGAGCTTGCCGCCGCCGACCGTGATCTCGCTGGCGTCAAGGCGCGCGCCGCTCCCCCAACCCTGCACGGGTTTTCCGTCCACGCCTACGCCGATGATCCGGCCGACGCGGTCACTGCCGGTGCGCCCATTCTCGTAGGTCACCAGCAGCAGCTCGCTGTTGCTGATGAACGTGGGGCTGCTGTTGTGGCTGCGGTTCTGCGTCAGGCGGCGGTGGTTCGAGGTCGTGGTGCCGTCGAAATCGCACACCCACACCTCGGAGTTGCTGGTGCCGAAGTACCCGCGGCGGCGCAGGGGATCGCTGCCTTTGTTGACGTACGCGATGTGGCGTCCATCCGGGCTGATGGTGCACTCGTACTCGTGAATGCCGTACCCGCCGCCGGTAATCGGCCACGGCTCACCGCCCTCGGCGCGTACCACCCACAGGTCGCGCGAGCCAAGCCGGCGATAGCTGGAGAAGATGATGCCGCTGGAATCCGGCAGCCAGCAGCAGGGTTGGTCGGACGAGTCGCCCCACGTGACGCGACGAGCTTCGCCCCCTTCGGCGGGCATGATGTAGATGCAGTCGCTGCCTGTGCGGCGCGAGCGGAATGCAAGCCACTTGCCGTCGGGCGAGAACTTCGGATCACCATCGTTGCCGGGCGTGATCGTCAACCGGCGGGCTGTGCCACCGTTGCTGTTCACGCTCCACAGGTCGCCATCGTAGACGAATGCCAGGGCTTTCCCGTCCGGGCTGAGTGCCGGTTGCCGCAGGATGTGCGGCGCGATCGGCGGCAGCTCGGGGGCTTCCGCGGGGGATTCCTGGGCAACTCCGGGGTTGATCGCGAGCGCGACCAGCAGGACGGCAAATGCGGCACCGGCGTACTTCATGACAGGCTCCATAGCTGAGGACCTGTCTTCATACGATTGGAAGCACAAATCGGGAACCGGCGACCGGCAAAACTTGCGCGGCTACTTCTGTGTAGCCGATTCAGCGGGCTTGTCGCCTTCGCGCCCGGACTTGTCCCACGCCTCCTGGAAGCGGCGGCCGCGTTCAATGGCGTCATCGACCGAGCGGCGCATATGGGGCAGGTCGGATTCTATGGAATGCTCGGGGTGGAGTTGATAGAAATACACCCCCGCTGCGACCAGGCCGCAGGTAAAGAAGAAGATGTAGCCTAAAAGGCCTCGCATGCGGGGCTCCCGCGGGGGAATCGGCAGATTGCTGCGACTTTCTGTAAGGGAAGGACAAGAGAGTCGAGGCACAATGTGGAAAAGGAAGTCACCAAACGGTCAGAAAACTCGCCACGAAAAACCACTGGTCGGTGAAACTGCCGTGATAGTGCGGGGTTACCTTCACACGCGTTGCGAGAGCAACCTTAACGTAAGAGCAAAGGCCGATGTGGGAGATGTCGCTAGTTAAGGGGGGGCGGTATCTCTAAAGGCCTTGCATCTGGCACCGGCGACCTTCGGGTCGCCGGTGTCCTTTTTTCACCCCGCGCCTTTTCGCGGCGCGCTGCTACAATCTTGGCCCTGACCAGCATTTGCGTCCGGGGCTCATGGCGTACCTCAGCACCTTCACCGTAGACGTCCGCGCCTACGAGATTGACGTGTACGACCACGTCAACAACGCCATTTACATCCAATGGCTTGAGGAGGGTCGTAGTAAGTTCTTGCTGGATAAGGGTTTCAACTACATCAACATCATTGAGGCCTGGGGCGTGCGGTTCATGACCGTCCGGACCGAGATTGACTATCGCCGCGCGCTGGTGTTGGGTGAAAGCGCCCGGATCGACACCAGTGTGGAGCGCTTCGGCAATACCAGTGTTACTTTCCGCCAGGTCATCACCCGGGTGGGCGATGACACGCCGGCTGCGGAGGCCCGCGTGGTGATCGTCTTTACGAGCAGCGAAACCGGACGGCCCGTTGCCGTGCCGGACGAGTTCAAAAGGCTGTACGGTTGAGCGACGCGTTTAACTGGCAAGCGCTGTACCCGCAGGGCGTATCTCGCGCCTATGAACCGCCGCGTCGCTACCTGTGGAGCTTCTTGCAGGAGACTGCACTCAAGTTCCCTGAGAAACCGGCGCTTTTCTTTCGCGACCAGATCATCACTTACGGCCGCCTCTGGGAGCACGTGCAGATCACGGCCGCCGTCTTGCGCTCGCGCGGGTTCGCGCGCGGCAAACGCAGCGACCGCGTGCTGCTGGTGCTGCCCAACTGCCCCGAGTTCGTGGCCCACTACTACGGCGTGCTGCGCGCCGACATGATCGCCTGCGCCGTAAGCCCGCGGCTTACGCGCGACGAGTTGACGCCCATCATCAACGCGGTGGAGCCCCGGGCAGCCTTCGTGCACATCGATTGCGCCGGCGAGTTTGAAGCCGCCCGGGTCGCCGCACACGTGCGCGAGCCAAAGGTTTTCTACCTGCGCGGCGGGCAGGAGTTCGAAGGGACGCACGGCGATTCAACGATTGTGCCGGCTGTTCTCGGCGAGCCCGCGCCGGCGGAGCAGCGCACCGACTTTGACGTTGCGGTGCTGCAGTACACCAGCGGCACCACGGGCGGCATCAAGGCCGCGATGATGAGCCATCGCAACCTCGTGGCGAATGCTGAGCAGAACAACCGCTGGTTCCACTGGACCGAAAAGGACGTCGTGCTGGGCGCGTTGCCGCTGTACCACACCTGGGGCATGTGCTGCGTGATGAATGCAGCCGTCGCCGCGGGCGCGTCGATCGCCCTGCTGGAAGAGTTCAACCCGCGCACGGCGCTTGAGGCGGTACAGCGCCATGGCGTCACGGTCGCCTACGGCAGCGGCACGATGTTCCTGCGCCTGTTGGATTCGGCGGGCGACGAAGCCGGCGACATCTTTCAGCGCCTGCGCTACGTCAAAGCCGGCGCCATGCTGATCGACCGGTCACTCAACAAGCGCTGGGCCGAGGCTGTGCCCGGCGTGCCGATGATCAACGGGTACGGTCTGACCGAAGCCGGCCCGGAAGTCACCAACAACCCGCCGGGCAAAGTGAAGCCAGGCACGGTCGGCGTGCCGCTGCCTGGCACTAACCTGCGCATCTGCCGCGTCGATCAACCGGAGACACCGGTAGAGGCGGGGCAGGACGGCGAGATCCAGCTACGGGGCCCCCAGGTCATGCTGGGGTACTGGAGCGAGCCGGAGGCCACCCGCGCCACGATCCTGCCGGGTGGCTGGCTTCGCACCGGCGACATCGGGCGGTTCGACAATGAGGGGTACGTGCAGATCGTCGACCGGATGAAGGACCTCATCAAGTTCCGCGGGTACAGCGTCGCGCCGAGCGAGGTCGAGCGCGTGCTGCTGACGCACCCAAGCGTGAAAGAAGCCTGCGTTCTGGGCCTGCCCGACACCAACGACGGCGAAGTACCGGTTGCGTATGTCGTGCTGCGCGAGGGCGTGCCGCCGGACGTTTCGGACCTGCCAAGTTTTGTCGAGCCGCACCTGGCGTCGTTCAAGCGCCCCCGCCGCTACCACATCGTGCACGAGATTCCGAAGAACCACGTTGGCAAACCGCTGAAGCGCGTGCTGCGAGAAATGCCGGAGCCAGGAACCGGCAAGGTGCAATTGCCTCAGAAATAGCGCTGGCCTATCCCTCAGGCCAATAGTCGCGCAACTTCTCGTACGAGGGCGGGAACTTTCCCGTGTAGCGCATGTACTGCGGAATCGGGTAGCGCACGCCGCCTTTGTGCGTGCCTTCGAGGCCTTCCACCAGCGTTTGCGCGAACGACCATGGCAGGCTGAACGCCATCTCGTGATCCTGCGTCTGGCCGAAGATGCGGTCGCCGTAGCACGGCAGAATCACCTGTGGCTTGCCGGTCTGCATCGTTTCGATGACTTCGTCGGCGCAGTCGGTGCGGCCCGAGTACTTCGAGTGGATGTACCCGCCGCTCTCCCACAGCGCGCCGGTCACCAACCGCATCACCTGCGCCGGGTTGCCGAACACCAGCACCACGTCCGGGTCAAAGTCGATCCTCCCCAGCGGGCCGCTGACCATGGCGTAGTACTTGCCGAAGTCAAAGCACGGCGCTGCCGCCTCAGTCTTGGCGCCCGCCGCGGCGTCCTTGGTGTACATGCCCGCGCAGCAGTGCCCCTGGTCGAAGTGGTCCACGCGCGGTTGAAACCCGAACAGTGTCGCGCCGATCGGGCAGGAGATGTCCTCGCGGCTGACGGCGACGGTCCAACCATAGCGCCGGCTGATGGACATGCCCTGGCACAGCGCGCTGTCCACCTTGAGGTCGCGCCCGGGGCGCTTCGCTTTTTCAGGGATGTCCTCGGCGCGGGTGACCATCTTGATGCCGAGCGGGAAGGTGTCCGGCCGGATGTGCTGCTCAATCGCTTCGTTCAGGCTCTTTGGGGTTAGCGTTGCCGTTGTCATCGGCTGCCTCCTGTTTTTCCTGCTTTGCCAGCGCCTCTCGAATCTCTCGAATGCCGCCGATCTCGCCGGCTGCGGTGCTGCCCATGGCTGTATCGAACTCGCCGCTCTTGGGTTCTTTGGGCTTGTCGGGCGGCCACTCTTTCATGTCGGCGATCACGTCGCCCTTGCGGCTGAAGTAGATCAGGAACGCGAACCCGACGCACGCCATGGCAAGGCTGAGCAACTGGCCCATGCTCAACCCGAGAAACACCGTGCCCATTTCATTGCCGACGGTCTGGAACTGCACGTCCGGCTGGCGGAAGAACTC
>CAZNBU010000225.1:0-6038 GCA_964571035.1 uncultured Planctomycetaceae bacterium
TGCGGAAAGGATCAGCGTGTGTGCCTTGACCAGCGACATCGCCGCCATTGCCACTATCGTCTTGCCCGCGCCGCAGGGCAGCACCACCGCGCCGCTGCCGCCGGTAACGCCACCGCCGGCATAGAACACGTCGGCGGCTTCCTTCTGGTAGCGCCGCAGGTCGAACGGTTTGCCGCCGACTGACGTTTCGCGAAGCCGCACATCAAGCGGCGCGCCCGTCGTGTACCCAGCCAGGTCCTGCACCGGAAACCCGATCTTGACCAGCGCCTGCTTGAGGTAGCCGCGCGCGGAGACGTCGATGCGCGCGGTGTTGTCGTCAATGAAGTCGCCAAAGTAGCGCTCGACGCCCTTCTGGTGGCTGAGCATTTTCAGCAGGGTCGCGTCGTCGCTGCGCAGCAGAAACCCGGCCTCGTCGCGCTCAAGCACCAGCCGGCCATAGCGGCCGATGTATTCAAGCACCTCGCTGCGCACGATGTCGGGCACCGCGTAGCGCGAGTAGCGCGCCAGGTCGTCCAGCACGCGCGCGGCTGTGATGCCGCTGGAGGCGGCGTTCCACAGCGAAAGCGGCGTGATGCGATAGGTGTGGATGTGCTCGGGGCTCTTCACCAGTTCGGCGAACGAAGCCAGTGCATCGCGCGCCTGCTCGTAGTCGGGATGATCCACCTCAAGCAGGATCGTCAGATCCGCCTGTACAATTGCCGGTCCACGTGAATCCGCCAACTCAGCCCTCCCCGCGCCGCTGGCGCGAACGGAGCAGTGTAGCAATTGCGCAGTCAGAGGTCAGAGGCCAGTAGCAGCGCCCAATGGCACACGCAAACTGCCGGAAAACTGGCAGTCGCCACTGGCAGTGCGCCAGTGTTCCGGCAGTTTGCGCAAACGAGGAATCTTACACGCTGGCCGCGAACCCACATTTTCAGGCGTTCTAGGCCAGCCGTCCAATCGCGCCAAAGATTGGCACGCCGGGTGCATTGTCTTGTGTCGTCTGGAGAATGGTTCTCCGGGCGAAGAAAAAAGCAGCCGGCGGTATGGCCCCACCGCCGGCTGCATGCTTTTCCCCAGACTATGCGCGCTTGTTTGACTTTCCACGCACCCTTAACCTCATGGCGACCCCAACCCCCCTTTGGGAGCGTGTGATGCGTATCTGGCTGTTCGCTTTCTTGCTTTTGTCCGCACCGTTGTTCGCGCAGGGTTCCGGCGATGCCGACCCAGGCTCTGACGATGAACCCGTCGACCCGTGGCAGGACTTTGAAGTCGGCGGTGTGTCGGACGGCGAGTACCTGCCGTTGACCCTCGGGCGCGACCGTACCGGGTTGGGGCTGAAGATCCGCGGCTCGATGGGGTTTGACAACAACGTCTTCAAGGAAGACCGCAACGTCGACGGCGCCTTCCTGATGGACGGCATGGCCTACGCCTATGTCGGCGCCAACTTCGGGCTGCTGTCGCTGGGCGCCCGCGGGCACCTGGCCGGACGTCTTCACTTCGGCGAGCCCGACGCCGACATGTGGGACATGAAGGTCGGGGGGTTCATCAAGGTGCCGTACGCGGGCGGCGGGTTCGGGTTCGGCATCAGCGGCGACGCGCTGTACCAGCAGTTGCAGACGTACGAGATTGCGGGCCCGCTGGTGCGCCAGGACGACCTGCGCGTCGGCGGGTACATCGCCCGCGCGCACCTGGGGTACGCGGTCGGGTTCATCATTTTCGAAGCGGGGGTTACAGGCGAGATCAGCGATTATTCTGAAGAGAAGGAGCTGCGCAGCCTCGACAACTGGGAGCTCGGGGCGGACCTTGGCGTCTACCTGGACTTCTTTGGCGTGGTGCGCCTGCACCCGTACGTGAAGTTCGACTACAACTAGTTTCGCGACCAGGTTGACGTGCAGGACGACGGCACGCCGCTCAGCGACACCGACAAGCTGCAACTGCTGACGCTGAACTACGGCGCCGACTTCGAGATCGACTTCGGGTTCTTCCGCGCCCAGGGCCGCGCCTATGGCGAGCGCCAGGACGACAGCGCCGCCGGGTTCCAGCGCTACTGGCAGTACGGCATCCGGGGTGCAGCCGACTTCGTAATGATCAACAGCATTCGCTTGACCCTCGGCGCGCACTTCTGGACGCGCGAATACGACGACCGCGACGACTTCGACGACGGTCAGCCGACAACGCTGCACGAGCGGTTCTTCGATGGCTGGGCGGAACTGGCGTGGAACTTCTGGGAGTTCTTCAGCGTCGGCGGGCGCTACCGCTACACGCGCCGCATCAGCGGCCTGGACAATGGCGGGTACGCCGCGCACGAAATCACCGGGTTCCTGGAGATCTCGTTCTGATGGAACCCAACCCGCGCCGTACGAGCGTCTCACGGCGCCCTGAGGCACTCGAGGGGCGCAAGGGTGCGGGCCTGCTGCTCGGGTGGGTTTTCACGATGATCGTGGCGGGGGCGCTGATTGTCGGCGCATTCGTTGCATACGAGTTCATTGCGACGGGGTACGAGCAGCAACTGGAGCGGCGGCTAAAGACCTATGCCGCCGCCGCGCAGGTCAGCATGAACTCGCGTGTGTTGAGGTCCGTGCGCGAAGGCGACGAGGAAGTACCGAAGCTGCTGCGCGCACGCCTGCAAGAGATCAAGGATGCCAGCGGCATCCGCCGCGCGGCGGTTTTGCGGCGCGACGGCACGCTGGTCGTAGACACCGACGGCAGCGAGTTTGGACGGCGCGATTACGGGTTCGCAGCCGATGCGAACGAGCTCGAACGCTGTTTCACCGAGGGGCCGCTGACCACCATCGAGTACGAAGATGCAGCCGGCAAGGTGTACCGCAACGGGTTCGCGCCCGTGATCTCGCGCGACGGGGATGTCACCGACTTCGCGGTCGCGGTTGAGCTTGAGGCGGACTACACCGAGCAACTGGGCTACGTGCGCCTGACCATGATCCTGACCGTGCTGGGTGTGTTTGCCGTGACGCTGTTGGCGGCTATCGCACTGACGCAGGCGTGGAACCGCATGCAACGCGCGCTGGCGCACCAGACGCGGCTGGCAGAGCAGGCGCAGTTCAGTGCCGGCATGGCGCACCAGATCAAGAACCCGCTGGCGGCTTTGCGCGGGTATGTCGAGTTGCTGGCGCGCGGGCTGAGCGATCCGATGCAGCGCCAGATCGCCGACAAACTGGTCACCGAAATCGGCGCGCTGGACCGCGTCGTGCGCGACTTCCTGCAGTTCAGCCGCGGCGCGCACGGTTCCATCGAGCGGCTGACACTCGCGCAGGTGCTGCGCCCGGTCGCCGACGCCGCACGCACAGCCGGCGGCGACAAGGTGAAGGTACACGAGCCGGAAGTGTCGGACGTGGAGGTTGAGGTGGACAGCACCGCCGTGCGCGAGGCACTGAGCAACGTTGCAACCAATGCGGCTGAAGCCATGCGCGATGAAGGCGGCGAGTTGTGGTTGCGCGGGGCGGTGGCTGGAAAGATGGTGACGATTGAAGTGCGCGACAACGGCCCCGGGATGCCAGACGACGTGAAGGCGCGCCTGTTTCAGCCGTTTGTGACCGGCAAAGCCGACGGAACGGGCTTGGGCCTGCCGATTGCGCGACGGCTGCTGCGCGACCTTGGCGGCGAGTTGGAACTGATTCGGACGGGCCGCGACGGTACCATGTTCCGCGCAACGTTCCTGCGGGAGTCATCGAGCCTGTGAACCATATGAACTACAGTCTCGCGCAGAGGTCGCGGAGCACGCAGAGAAGGGCGGCAGGTTGTTCTCCGCGGTCTCTGCGCGAGCTTGCAGTTATCAGGAGCAACCGATGAAGCCGAAGGTGCTTGTGGTCGATGACAAGGCAAGCATGCGCGACATGCTTTCGATGGCGCTTTCGGCAAAGGGCATGGAAGTGCAGCAGGCGCCGGACGGCCAGAAGGCGCTTGAGATGGCTACCGCGACGGACTACGACGCGATCATCAGCGACCTCAAGATGCCGAAGCTTGATGGCCTGGGACTGCTGCGGGCGCTGGGCGACAAGGGCGAGCCGCCGCCATTCATCATGATCACGGCGCACGGCAGTGTGCGCGACGCCGTTGAAGCCATGAGCCTTGGCGCCGCGGATTTCATCGAGAAGCCGTTCGACCTCGCTGAGCTTGAATTCAAGGTCGAGCGCGCGATCCACGAGTCGGACGCGCCGGCCCGCGAAAGCACTGGCCAGCAGGTGCTGCCCGGCATGGTGGGCACCGCCCCGCAGCTCAACGAAGTCGCTGACATCGTGGCGCGCGCCGCGCGCAGCACAGTGCCGGTACTGATCCTTGGCGAGAGCGGAACCGGCAAGGAGCTTGTGGCGCGTGCGGTGCATGAGCTGTCGCCGCGCAAGGACAATCCGTTCGTGGCTGTGCACGCGGGCGCGCTGGCGCAGGGCGTGCTTGAAAGCGAACTGTTCGGCCATGAAAAGGGCGCGTTCACCGGGGCTGACCAGCAGCGCAAGGGACGCTTCGAGACCGCCGATGGCGGCACGCTGTTCCTCGATGAACTGGGCGAGATCCCGCCCGGCGTGCAGGTGAAGCTGCTTCGCGTGTTGCAGGACAAGTCATTCGAACGCGTAGGCGGGTCGCAACCGTTGCGCAGCGACGTGCGGCTTGTGTGTGCGACCAACCGCAATCTGCGCGAAATGGTGCGCGAGGGCGGGTTTCGCGAAGACCTGTTCTATCGCGTCAACGTAGTGACGGTCACGCTGCCGCCATTGCGCGAGCGTTCGCAGGACATTCCGGCGCTTGTGGCTCACTTCCTGAAGCAGGAAGGCTCAGGCATGAATGTGCCTGAGGACGTGATGGCGCGGCTGCAGCACTACCACTGGCCGGGCAACGTACGCGAGCTGGACAACGTGATCCGCCGCTGCGTAGCGCTCGCCGGTGGTGACGCGATGCGCGTCGAGGACCTGCCGCCGGAGATTCTGCAAGCCACGCGCCTGCCGCCCGGCGAGTCCGCGCCGGAAGGGCTGGTGGGGGAGCTGGAGCGGCACGAGCGCAACTCGCTGATGAACGCGCTGGAAGATACCGGTTGGAACGTCTCGCGCGCGGCGCGTATCCTGGGTGTGGGGCGCACCGCGTTGCAGTACAAGATGAAGAAGTATGGTCTCAAGAAGCCTGGTTAGTCTGCTGCTTGCCGCCCTGCTGGCGGTCTGCTGCGGCGTCGCTCACGCCGACGTGGCGCAGTTAAAGCGTGAGATCGCCGCTCAGGAGCAGAAGGTGAAAGCGGCGGAAGCCAAGCTTCGCGAGGCAAGCAAAGCCGTAAACGACAATGAAGCCGCGCAGAAGAAGGCCGAAGGTGCGCAGCTAGCCAACCTGAAGAAGCAGGCGATCCCGCTGCTGAAAGATCAGCGCGACGCGGAAGACACGTTGCGCCGCGAACGGCAGGAGATGGCGGCGCTGCAAGGCAAACTGCGTGGAGAGGCGTCCGCGCAAGCCGAGAAGCAGATCAACGGCGGCGGCGACCTGGACGCGCGTGTAGACAGCGCACGCACCGCAATCAAGGACTGGAAGGACGCCATCGGCGAGCTTCCAGTAGCGCCCAAGCCGCGCGATTTGCGCGACGTGTCGGAGGACTTCAAGGTCGCATTCCTGAAGGACGACATCCGCCTGCTGAAGGAGTACGAATCCTGGGCTGACGGCGAGCTAAAGCGCGTTGATGACGAAATCAAGGTGGCCGGCAAGCTCGTCTCATGGGACGCCGCCAAAGCCAAGAACGGGCGCTCCCTCAACGCCGAAGCCAAGGCGCTCAAGGAGTCGCTGGAATCCCGCAAAAAGAGCATCGAGGCGGCAAAGAAGGCCGCCGCCGCCGACCGCCAGCGGCTGGAAAAGCAGCGGGAATAGCCTGCAAAATCGGGCCATAGCCCCTAAACTGTTTGGACCCGTTGCACTAAACTGGTATGACTGCGGGCACTTAGCACAGGGGAGACCTGCATGCGTATCGCCGGACGGGGCGTTCTTTGCGCCCTGTTGATGTTGATTCCGGCTGTTCACCGGGCGGATCCGCCCGCGGGTGTCGAATTCCAGCGGGCCGACCGCTGGGAGTG
>CAZNBU010000226.1:0-6034 GCA_964571035.1 uncultured Planctomycetaceae bacterium
CCTCAAACCGCTACACTGCGCCTTCCCCCTGCCAGCAGAACCGGTGAGCCGCATGCGTGCCTTGCTTGCAGTAGCTGGATTGTCCGTCGCGATTGGTCTTGCGGGTTGTGTGGGTGAGCAGTCGCGCAAAGCCCGCATGTCGGTCGGGTTCGACGACGCGGCTGTCGAGCGCAACGTCGCTCTGCACGGCAGCGACGGGTACACAATCCTTGAGCTGTTCCACAGCGACAACATCTCCGAAAAGATGCGCGACACCACCGGCCGCTCCCACGGCCTGGAGCCCGCGGAGTTCTACCACGTGCAGTTCGCGCCCGATCCGACCAACGCGCTGGTGCTCGAGACGGCTGGGTACGTGCGCAAGCTTGAGCAGGACCGCGGCAGCATCTTCCTCTACGAGTTCTACGACACCCGGTGGACGCGCATCGCGCTGCTGGGCATGGAGGGCGACCTGTATCGCGTGGACGCGTCAGGCGAGCACTACGCCGGCAAGTTCCAGCTCGATGACGCCGCCAAGGAACTCTACAACCCGCCGGAAGGCTACGGGTACGACGCCTTGCAGCAGGACCGCACCCGCGTGCGCATGTGGGACCCCGAGGTCGCGGGCATGAACCCGCGCGCCCGCGGCGTCTACCACCGCCCGCACGGCGCCGCCCCGGCGGTGCTGGTGCTCGCGCGCCTGAGCCCCGCCGAGATCAACCAGCTTGCCGATCGCTTCGGGCCGGTGCGCTTCAGCGAGCAGCAGATGCAAAAGCTCAGCAAGCTGCGCGAAGACCGCCACGCCGGCGTAGGCCAGGATGAGGACTACGGCGGCTTGCAGTACAAGGACGGGCAGCCGGTAGATTCCCAGGGCCGCCCACTGCACCGAGGCGCGCTGCGGGACTGATACCAAGCCCGTTACGCAGGAAGAGCCACAAAAACAGGGAAGCACAAAACCACCAGAGTTTTGTGCTTTCGTGGTTTAAGCCGTTGCTTTTCTTCGCGGCTATCGCGTCAGGCAGCTTCGGCGGCCCATCACTCCTTCTTGCGAGACTCGCCCGGCGAGACCACCAGCCACGCGAACATCATCAACGTATGCAGCACAAGCCCAAGCACCCACATCCGGTCAAGGAAGTACACCGCACAGATCGCAAAGAACACAGCCATCCAGATCAAGCGGTACATGGCGACCTCCTTCTACCCGTCAGTGGGCTCCTCTCCTTCCGAACCGGGCCGCAATCAAGTCAGGCTCCATAACCCAAGCGTAGGCGATCCAGCACCCACAAGCGATGGGAAACGGTGCGGAGCTTTGGAGCAGCTTGCTGCAGGCGACGGGCCGGCTAGAGCATTTTCGGATTGATCGTACCCACTCAATCTTCCGGCAGCGCTTCTGTCGCCCGCTTACGCGGGCTCAGGACCTGGGTGGCGATCAACCCAGGGCTGCGTCGCGCCTTTGGCGCGCCTTGCCCTGGGCTACAATCTGACGGCCGCTACGCGGCCTGACTGCAGTAAAGCCCGCGTAGCGGGCGCCAGAAAGTAGCCCGGCGGTGACGAAGGCGCGGAGCGCCGAGGAACCCCGGGGACACCCCGCCCCAGCGTCATGAGCCCGCGTTAGCGGGCGACACAATCTGAACCCGCACGCCGATCCCGAAAATGCTCTAGCTGACAAGAAGCTCGGCCAGAACCGGGAAATGGTCTGAGGGTAGTTGGCCGTCTGCGTGGTCCGGCAGTACGGCGTACTGTTGCACCCTCAGCGCGGGCGAAACGAGAATGTGGTCGATCAGCGGCCCGGTGTGTTGCGGCCCTGAAAACCCCGTAAAACTGCCGGTTGGGCCGTAGTGGCCGTGCTCGCTGCATTCACGACCCTGGCGCAGCGGCGAGTGCTGCAACTCCTGCAACGGCTCGCTTTCGGGGCCGCAATTAAAATCGCCCATCACGATCACGCGCGTGTCGGCTGGCAGGTCGTTTACCATGGCGCTGATGATGCGCGCCGATTCAAGCCGCGCGGGGCTGCTGTGATGGTCAAAGTGTGTGTTGAACACGTGCAACTCCGCGCCGCTGCCGCGCTCGCGGAACACAGCCGCCGTCACCGCGCGCGGGAACATGCTCTCCCACCCCACGCTGCCCGGCACCTCGGGCGTGGGGGAGAGCCAGCGCGTCTCCCAGCTCAGCAGCTCAAGGCGTGATTCGCGCCAGAAGATCGGGTTCGCCACGCCGGCTTCGCGGCCGTCGGAGGTGCCGACGCCGATCCAGCGAAACCCGCGCAGGCGGTGCTGCAGGTCGTCGGTCATGTGGCGGTACGATTCCTGTACGCCGATCAGATCGGCTTGGTGAAAGCGCATGGTGGAGGCCACAAGGTCGCGGCGGTTGGCCCAGACGTAGGGGCCGTCAGTCGGCGTGTCTACGCGGATGTTGAAGCTCATCACGCGAAGAGCATGGCCTTGCAGGGGTGCGATCGGCGGCGGAGTCCGGGCCATGACAGCGAGTGTAGCGCCCGCAAGCAAGGATGGCAGTGCGGCGGCAAGGCCCGCCAGCAGAAAGCTGGTCCCGAGGCCCCGCTTGCGTCTATGCGCGCGCGCCACCCACACCTCCGGCGCAAGTGTAGTCTTGCCACGTCAAGGGCAGGTGAACTCTCGCGGAACGTGGTGTCAGACTTCGTTGAACGCGGGGTGGTAGCGCACGACGCCCCTTACGCCCCGCAGCGCGCCGCCCGACAGCTCGGCGACCATGAACGCTTCGGGCGGGCAATCGAACTCGCAGGTGATGCCCAGCGGCGGCGCCGGCTTGAACCCGAAGCGCGGGTAGTAATTCGGGTGCCCGAGCACGAACAGCAGCGAGTAGCCCTCCGCGTGGCAGACATCCAGCCCCTTGCGCACCAGCGCATGGCCGACGCCGCGGCCCTGATGCTCCGGCAGCACTGCCATCGGGCCCAGCGCGAGTGCGGGGCGCCCGCCGACTTCCACGGGCGTGAACAGGATGTGGCCGATGACGCCGGGCTTCGCGGCGCTGACTTCGGCGACCAGCGAAATCCATGGGCTCACCTTGCCGCGCAGTTGATCCACCAGGTCGGCTTCGGCGCTGGTAGGAAACGCCGCGATGTTTACCGCGCGAATGTCGGCGATATCTCGGCTGGCTTCCGGGCGTACGTTCGGCACGCGTTCTGCTCCTGCAATCTGGGGCTGGAGTGTAGCAACAACGGGAATTGGCGGGGTTCCGCTGCCGTTGAATCGGCGAGGAGTTGTTCGATGAATCACGTAAAGACATTCATGCTGATGGCTGCCCTGACCGCGGTGGCAGTCGGAACCGGTTGGTTGATCGGGGGTTACAGCGGCATCGCAATTGCACTGTTGATCGCCGGAGTGATGAACTTCGCGGGATACTGGTGGTCCGACAAGCTGGTACTGAAGCTCTACAAGGCGCGCGAAGTCTCACGCGACGAGTCGCCGCAACTGCATGCCATGGTGGCAGACCTCGCGGAAAAGGCTGCCATTCCGATGCCGCGCGTGTACGTGGTGCCGAGCGCGACACCCAACGCGTTCGCCACCGGCCGCAGCCCGAGCCACGCCGCGGTCGCGGTCACCGAAGGTTTGATGCAGATGCTGGAGCCGCAGGAGGTGAAGGCGGTGCTGGCGCACGAGATTGCGCACGTGCTGAACCGCGACACGCTGATCGGCACGATTGCAGCCACGTTTGCGGGCGCGGTGAGCATGCTCGCCAACTTGCTGATGTGGACGATGATGTTCGGCGGCAGCGATGACGATAACCCGCTTGGCGCCGTCGGGGCGCTGATTGCGATGATCTTCGCGCCGATTGCGGCTGCGCTGATCCAGATGGCGATCAGCCGAAGCCGCGAGTTCCAGGCCGACAAGACCGGCGCCGAGCTGATGGGCAGCGGGCGCGAGCTGGCCAGCGCGCTCAGCAAGCTGCACTACGGCGCGCAGCACGTGCCGTTCGAGCGCGAGCCGGAGCCCGCAACCGCGCACATGTTCATCGTGAACCCGCTGAGCGGGCGCGGCGTGGCTTCCTGGTTCAGCACCCACCCGCCGATGGAGTTGCGCATTCAAAGGCTGCTGGAGATACGCCCGGAAGCGGACCGCTACGGGTACGCGGTGTAACTGCCGACGCGAAGGACTTCGGCGAGCTCAGTCGAGCCGAGCGAAGGACTGCCGGAGAACGCGAAGAACTGCAAAGTAAGTTAACAGGACAGGCAGGACGTTCAGGACAAATACGTCCTGTCAGTCCTGCCTGTCCTGTTCTTTCTGTCGTTGCTTTTCTTCGCGCGCTTCGCTCCCTTCGCTCCTTCGCGTCAAGCAGTTTCCAACCGCTGCGCGATGCCGACGCGGTTGCCTTCCGGATCTTCCATCAGGAAGTCGCGCAGGCCGTACTCCTGGTCGGCGATGGGGTGCACGATCCTGGCCAGCTTGCTCGCCTTCTCGTACACCGCGTCCACGCCCTGCACGAAGATGTACGCGCTGCTCTGGCCGGCCTTGAATCCGTCGCGTTCGGGGTACAGGTGAAGCTGCACGTCGTCGCTGCACAGCACCGCGTAGACGTCGGTTTTGTACCGCGCCTCGAACCCTAGCGCATTGCGATAGAACTCCGCCATTGCATCCAGGTCGCGCACCGCAAACGCCGGGGCGATCTGCATCAGCCGTGTGCCCATGTTGTCTCCAGCACGTAGAACAGTTCCGTGCCCTTCATCCAGCCCGCTTGAGCAAGCTGAGCAGCGCTGCCTTGAGCTCATCATGCCCAGCCGTTTTCGCTTCGTCGCGCTTGCCGGGCAGCACTACGACATCCCGGTTGCCGAATGCCGCCTTGTTGCGGCGGAAGATTTCGCGGATGCGCCGCTTCCAGGTGTTGCGCTTCACCGCATTGCCGAAGCGCACGCCGACCACCAGCCCAAGCCGCGGGTGGCCTAGGTCGTTCTCCATCCAGTGCACCACCAGGAACTTGCTGCCTACGCTCTGGCCTCGCTCAAACACGGCGTCGAACTCCGCCCGCTTGAGGAGCTTTTCTTCTTTGCGCAGGCGTTCGTCGCTCAGGTAGGTGTGCATACGTGCCGTGAATGGTGGCTGTTGACGCGCGGATAGAAAAGGCCCAGTTTCGGGCACCACCGACTGCCAGCTGCCAGCTGCCGGCTGCCGACTGCCGACTGCCGACTGCACTGTCGCTTCCCTCCCTAAACTCAACATTCGGCTGACAGGGGAGTGCTGCCTGTGCGCAGGGGTATATTCGGGACCATGAGCCAGAAGGGCAAGCTGTTCGATCTTGAGCCGAAGCTGATCGTCCGCGGTCGCTTCGTCGAGGTCGCGCTGCCGACGCCCGTGGACCGCCTGTTCGACTACATCGTGCCCGACCCCCTCGTGGATCGTGCCCGCATCGGCCACCGCGTCACCGTGCCCTTCGGCTCGCGCAGCCTGCAAGGGTTCGTCGTCGAAGAAAAGAGCGCTTCGCCGCTGATGCGCCACCAGGTCAAGGACATCCTGGAAGCGCCGGACGACGAGCCGCTGGTCAACAAGGGCATGCTCGAGCTCACCCAATGGATGGCGGAGTACTACGCGTGCAGCTGGGGCGAGGCGCTGCAAGCCGTGCTGCCGTCCGTCGTGCGCACCGGCCGCAAGCGTCGCCTGCTGACCGTCGTGCGCGCGGGGAAGCCACCCGCGGAGCTGCTGGCGTTCGCCGCTGAATTGGAGGCCAAAGCCCGCGAAGCCAAGGAGGCCAAGGGCGCGGGCGCCAACGCCGGCGAGCGCAATCTGGGCTACGCGCGGGTGCTGCGCGCGCTGGGCACATATGTCGATGACACGTTCACGCCGTCGGATCTCGCGGAAAAGCTGGGCATCAGCGAGTCGCCGATCCGCACGCTGGTGAAGCAAGGGTGGCTGCGCTTCGAGCGCATTGAGCCCGAGCACGCCCCCGGCGGCATCTACGGCAGCAGCCCCGAAGACGGGCCAAAGGAGCCCACGGGCGACCAGAAGATCGCACTGGATGCGATCACGGCCTGCCTGGACCGCGACGAATTCAAGACCTTCCTGCTGTTCGGCGTAACCGGCAGCGGCAA
>CAZNBU010000227.1:0-6004 GCA_964571035.1 uncultured Planctomycetaceae bacterium
TACTTCTCGATCGCCCTGCGCAGCGGCCTGGCCCCGAACTCCAGGTTCTGGACTTCCTTCGTCTCCAGCACCCACTCCTTGGCTTCGACCGGCACGTCCAGGTCGATTTCGTGCGCCAGCAGGCGCTTGCGCACGCCGCGGATTTCGATGTCGAAGATCTGGTACAGGTCTTCCTTGCTCAGCGGCTTGAACACGATGATCTCGTCAAGGCGGTTCAGGAACTCCGGCTTGAAGTGCCGCTCGATCTCGTGCATCAGCATCTCGCGCATCTTCTCGTGACGCGATGCCTCGTCCTTCTTGACGAACCCGAGGCCCGTCTGGTTCTTGATGATGTTGGCGCCGATGTTTGACGTCATGATCAGCACGACGTTCTTGAAATCGACGATGCGGCCGAAGCTGTCGGTAAGCTGCCCCTCCTCCATCACCTGCAGGAGCATGTTGTAGACGTCCGGGTGCGCCTTTTCGATTTCGTCCATCAGCACCACGGCGTACGGCCGGCGGCGGATCTTCTCCGTAAGCTGCCCGCCTTCCTCATACCCGACATAGCCCGGGGGCGCGCCGACAAGCCGCGAGACATTGAATTTCTCCATGTACTCGCTCATGTCGATCTGCACCAGCGCTTCGTCGCTGCCGAACATGAACTCGGCCAGCGCCTTGCACAGCAGCGTCTTGCCGACGCCGGTCGGGCCGACGAACAGGAAGCTGCCGATCGGGCGCTTGGGGTTTTTCAACCCGGCGCGTGAGCGGCGCAGCGCCCGCGCAATCTGCCCGATCGCCTCGTCCTGGCTGACCACGCGCTTGTGCAGGTCCTCCTCCATCTTGAGCAGCCGCTCGGACTCGCCCTGGTCGATGCGGGTCAACGGGATGCCGGTCATCTTGCTGACCGTCTCGCAGATCACTTCTTCGTCCACGGTGCCGCTGATGACGTTGGCCTGCTCACGCCACTCGCGCTGCTGCTTCTCTTTCTCCTTGCGGAGCTGCATCGCCTTGTCGCGGAGCTGGGCGGCCTTCTCGTACTCCTGGTTGCTGATGGCTTCGTCCTTCTCAGCCTCAAGGCGGTCAATCTCGCCGTTGAGGTCGGTCAGGTCAGGCGGCTTGCTCATGCTGCGCAGGCGAATGCGCGCGCCGGCTTCGTCCATGACGTCGATGGCCTTGTCCGGCAGGAAGCGGCTCGGGATGTAGCGCGAGCTCAGGTCAACGCACGCCTTGAGCGCGTCATCGGTATAGCGCACGCGGTGGTGCGTCTCGTAGCGCTCTTTTAGGCCGTGCATGATCGCCAACGTGTCGTCCACGTTCGGCGGGTCGACCATGACCTGCTGGAAGCGGCGCTCCAGCGCGCCGTCCTTTTCAATGTAGCGGCGGTACTCGTCCAGCGTGGTCGCGCCGATCACCTGCACTTCGCCGCGGCTTAGCGCCGGCTTGAGCACGTTGCTGGCGTCGATGGCGCCTTCCGCGCCGCCCGCGCCGACCAGCGTGTGCAGCTCGTCGATGAACAGGATGACGTTCTTGGCGCGGCGCACTTCGGTCATCACCGCCTTGATGCGCTCCTCGAACTGGCCGCGGTACTTGGTGCCGGCGACCATCATCGCGAGGTCGAGCACCACGATGCGGCGGTCGCGCAGCAGCTCCGGCACGTTGCCGGCGACGACTTCCTGCGCGAGGCCTTCCACGATCGCTGTCTTGCCCACACCCGCTTCACCGATCAGCACCGGATTGTTCTTGGTGCGGCGGCACAGCACCTGGATCACGCGCTCGATCTCGTTGCGGCGGCCGATCACCGGGTCCAGGGTGCCCTCGCGGGCGAGGTCGGTGAGGTCGCGCCCGAAGGCGTCCAGCGCGGGGGTCTTGCTCTTTTCGTTGCCGCCGGAGCTTCCGGGGCCGATGCTGGCGGTGTCGCGCGGCTTGCTGCGGCGGGACGTGTCTTCCTTGCCGCCCTGGCCGCCCGATTCCGGGCTGAGCAGATCGAGCACCTCTTCACGCACTTCGTCAAGACGCACGCCCAGGTTCATCAGCACCTGCGCGGCGATGCCTTCGTTTTCGCGCAGCAGGCCGAGCAGCAGGTGCTCGGTGCCGACGTGTTCGTGATTCAGGGTCGCAGCTTCTTCTTTGGCGAGATCGATGACGCGCTTGGCGCGCGGAGTGAACGGGAGCTTGCTGGGGGCGGTCATCACCTGCGGGCCCTGCTGCACGAGCTTTTCGATCTCGAGGCGGATCTTGCGCAGGTCTACGTCCATGTTGCGCAGGACGGTGGCGGCGACGCCCGAGCCTTCGAGGATCAGGCCGAGCAGGATGTGCTCGGTGCCGATGTACTCGTGGTTGAATTTCTGCGCCTCTTGCCGGGCCAGCCCCAGGACCTTGCGTGCGCGTTCAGTGAATTGCTCAAACATGGTTGCCTCGATCCTCCGGCGCGCCCCACGCCGGGGTTACAGGTCTCGTTCTCTAAACGGTAGCCCTGACCCGGAAAGGCGTCAACGCCACGCGCGCGGGCAGATTAGCCCACAAGTGTTGATAAAACGCGCCCGTGCGCTCGGTTGTTCCGAAGCACGACGACGAAGTGAACGTGCCATGTGCAACAGGCTCTGCGCGGACCGGCTTGCTTCAAGGTCAGATCCGGCGAGGCACCCGTTGCTTGGCATCACGAGCAAAGCAGGCGTTCCAGAGAAGGCGCTAGGTGCGTGCGGTGAGTGGTGGAGCAGAAAGGACGTCAGAACCCTAAAAGCGGTCGGCGTTGACACGCTCTGAACGAAGGAGGAGCGTTACCGAAGATTGTCGTTGGCACTCAACTGATCCACACCGATACTGGCGCAAGGGTCTCTTGAAGGGAGACTTCGTTTGGACTACACTGGCATAATTGAGGACTAGGGGGGGGTATGTCACGGATAGCAACCATCGCTGTACTTGCCATCGTAGCCACGGCCCTGTACGGCCAATCAGTATCGGTCCAGCCTGCCGACAAAGCAGACGGTCCACACCCAACCGTGAAAACGAGACTCGAAGCAAGCAAGGAAATCCCAGCGGACGTAACTGACAAATGGATGATCCCGCCGCAACCCCACCCGTTCGATTGGGAGCCCGAGACTGACGGCGTCCATACATGGGAACACGCTTGGGAGATCACACACATCAAGTTCGACCACGGAAAGACCAGGGACGATGCCCTGGACATCCGCTGGACCTGGCAGCACGACCTAGATCACACTGGGAACGGCGCGGGCACCGGCGAGTACAACGTAGCTGCGGATCGGAACGAACCAGCGATGTACCTTTCCGGACAGCGCCCAACGGTCCTAGTACGAATACAGGCGAAGGAAAAAATAGCGGGGGTGCCAAGCCCGCCGCAAGACATGCGCTCGGCAAAGATGCGGGCGGATACGGCAACCGACGGCGTGTTCATGTCCTTGGAAGAGCGCGTCGTGAATTTTGACGCCAACGGAATCAGCGTTGGTGATGACGGCGGAGAGTACGTGAAGTTTACTGCAGCGAGCGCCGTGCCGAACCAATTTGGAGAGTACACAGTTCGTTACCGGTTTTTTGTCAGCGAGCCCAAGGACGCAAACGGTCAGAACGATGACCGGCAAGAAGAGGTGCTGTGCGACACCCTCGCCCGCATCGATATCTATTCGGTCAAGTCGTACCCCTTGACCACATGGTTCTGGGGACAACGTAGCCCCCAGGTTTCTGCGCTCGCGTTCACCTGTTACCCGTGCGGGTGCGCTGACGAGTTCGACATTACATTCATGACCTCAAAGGCAGCCCAACATCTGCATTCCGGCCATGGAATGCGTTACGACCATGGGAACGGAGCACCCGGGTTTGGCGAGCTCCGGACGTACAAGACCAAGGACATTATTCCGCCATTCCCTGAGACCCAGCACGTCGGATATAATCTAAGATTGACGCAGTACATGACCAAGCAAGTCGAGGGTGTGCCCAGAACTACGGTCAACTGCTACGATCAGGCGTATGTGCTTAATGCCCTAATGAATCTCGCAGACTGCGCCGCGACCGAAGCGTTGTTTCTTGATACCTTCGGCTACATAAACACGCTGGCCTTCGTTGGCGGCGAAAGTGCGAATAGTCCATTCTTTGAGGATCCGACTTATGTTGCCACGAAAATCGTAGGGTCTGATGACCTAGCAACGCAGTTCGTCGGCACCCGTCGCAAGCGCTCACTCTTCGGCAATCATGCAGCCGTGCGTATCAAAGCGAGTGGGTACATGGCCGATGCGTGCGTTGGCCCCGTGCTGCCGACATCCGCGCGAAATCTAGCGAATTATTTGGGACTAGCTCAGGACACATCGACATTGAACGAGCAATCGATCCTTGGTGTCCCTGTATTCGTACCAGGAAACGAGAAGTCGGGATCGGCAGAAATCATCTCCTGAGAAGGACGCGATGAAATCAAAAACACTTGGAGCTAGTGTTATTGTGGCCGTAGGCATTCTAGGCGCAATCTGTTTCGGTACCCACTCCCTGCTTGCCGGCGATCCAGAGGAACCGTTGGAGACCACGCTGTTTCCTGTGGTAGAGCAGGCCGTGCATTTGCCGGACTGGCCGGCTCCCGGTGACATATCCGCCGTGTACGGGTACGAATGGGATCAAGGTGCCTACGCACAACTTTCGCCGTTCTCGATAGCGGAAGACGAGACCGAGGCTCATGATCTTTACTGGAAAAACGGTGTCGGCTACGCATGTTTCGTGACACGCCGCTTGCGACTGGTTTACGGCCAGGCAGAGCTCAACCTCTCTGTCACTGTTTGCCGCAACTACGATGCTGCCAGGAACCAAGTGCTCCGCCAATGGATCAACAGCAACCGTCTCCCGATGAACGTCGCGCACGGGACGGCCCACAACTTTCAAGTCGGTGAGTTCGCAATCCTGCGTGACGTAGATCAGTCTCCGGGATCAACTTATATAGGAATCGAGAGCAACAATGTTGTATTCGTTCGTGGCAACGTGATAGTTGATGTGGTCCTGAGTGACCCGGGTTCCTCTGTCGGATTTTCAGCGGCCGAGCTTTGCACCGATATGGACGCTGAGATTCTCAATCAATACCAAGCATGCTCGGGGAGTTACGATGTGCCGACCGCTTCGGTTTCGCTTGGGACAGCAAATTTCGATCTGAGCGAGCCGGGTCCGAGGGAATTGGACACATCTGTCGCGATCTCGACCTCTCATCCGACAGGCGCTACCGTGTCCAAGCGAGCATTCGTGTCGCACTACCAAGAGGCACAGATCTACGATGCGACAAAGTATGCTTTCGTTACCGACCCCAACGGAATTGCCGTTTGGTCGCCAATGACTGGGTTTGAGACGAAGGCATTCGATGACATACACAATCCTACGACACTGACTGGTCAACGCTCGGATGAGCCCGGTGACTGGCAAGTTGTTATCGCTGCTTGGGGACCCAACTTGCTTCCCGTGTTCGGAACCGCTGACTACACCATCATCCGCTGAATTCGTGGCGCTTGGGTGGTCACACGCTATGAGGGCTGCCGCCGCCTTCGGCGTTCGGTTTCGCCGTGGCTTGCGAGGTCCATGCACACGCCGATTACGATGGCGGCGATCTGGAACGGGCCGAACTCGGTGTTGTAGGCCCATGTCAGCGCCAGCGTCAGGTACGGCGCGAAGATCAAGCCCAGCAACGGCCAGATCCAGGTACCGAACGCACGGCCAACGTACTCAGTGAAAATCCACAACACCACCAGCAGGATGCGTGGCGAGATCAGCGCGAGAATGACGTATAGACAGCCCATGGAATCCCCTGACAGGTTAATGCAATCCCCGCACGGCACAATTCCCGCGCTTTCCACAACGATTCTTCGGAATTCGGGATTGCGGATTGCCTAGGCTGACAGCTCCGCCAGCCGGACAATCGACTCCACGTCACCCGCGGGCACGCGCAGCGCCTCAATGCGCGGCCAGTGACCCCACTGCGCGGCGGCTTGCAGGAACTCGTCGATCGACTTGCCGTCTTTGCCTTCTTCGTGGTGGTCGGCTT
>CAZNBU010000228.1:0-5961 GCA_964571035.1 uncultured Planctomycetaceae bacterium
TTTGTTTCTGGCCACGAAAGGGCCTAAGCGATTTAGCCGCCGACACGGAGGTTCAAGTTGAAGTCATCGGCACGGAAGGCGCAACGTCGCAGCACCCGAAGGGCGCTTGGATCAGTGCCACCGCTGTGAATGAGATTGGTGACGATTCGCCCCGCGCGACAGTTGCGTCCTTGAGCATACCCGGTTTTACAGCGGGTGCTGCAACTGGGTCCGCAAGCGCCGAAACGTTGACGCTCAATGACATCGCGCTGGCTGAAACCTGCGGATATCGCTTTGACGACGGCAGTCTGGTCGTCAAACCGAACCGCTCAACAAGCTTCGCGATTGATGCGGACGAGACGACGGTCCTGATCTACGACGAGGATGGCGAAGTAGTAGGCGGCAGCGACGCCGGCGTCGGCAATCTGCGCATTAACGAGGCGGGGGCGCTGGTCATGGACCTACTGCGCAACCAGGATCACGATCGTCATGTAGTGCTGGTCATCCGCGGGCTGAAACTGTCTAATTTCGAGCACCTGGAGGCTGGTGATGAGGTTCGGGCGAGCGCATACGGCGCAGCCGTTCCGGCTGAGGGTGTCCTGGAAGATCTCTGGAAAGTCGTAGAGTTTACCGCAAGCTAGGCTTCGGCAGCATTGGAGCGGGGTCGGCAAGAATGTCGGCCCCGTTTCTCCACTGCATGGTGTACCGAAGCGCGCTGCCATTTGTGCGTCCGCCCAACAAACCCCTTGCCTGATTGCGCCTTACCCGCCTAAATCTACACCCATGGGTTCCGGCAAGATCACAGCGAAACGCCCCAACCGCGAAGATGACCGCGACACACGCCGCACCGCGGCCCTTCACGCCCAGCGCGTGTTCGCGCCGAGCCTCAACGCCGTCACCTGGGCGCTGATGCAGAAGCCTGATCGCACCGCCGCCGACAACGAGAAAATGCTGTACTCGGCGTTCGCCAGCGCCTTCCACTACTACGAGGTCGGCAAGCCGGAGCATCACCAGCGCTCGGAGTGGCTGATCAGCCGCGTCTACTGCGTGCTCGGCAACGCCGACGAGGCGGTGCGCCACGCAAAGCGCTGCCTTGAGCTGACTGAGCAGCACGATCCGCACATGGATGACTACGACATCGCCTTTGCCTACGAGGCGATGGCGCGGGCCAATGCGCTCGCCGGCAATGCCGACGTGGCCAAGCAGTTTCACGCGCGCGCAGCCGAAGCCGCCAAGGTCATCGAAGATCCCGGCCACCGGAAAGTCTTCGACGACGAGTTCAAGGCGGGCGACTGGCACGGCATCGCGTAGCTAGGCTGCCGCCCGGTACTCGGGCGGGTGCAGCCTTTCGCGCCGCGCGTTCAGCAGCTTCAACATCAGGCGCGCGATGCGCTCGGCCACGCCCGGCGGCACCTGCCAGCGGGTTTCGACCGGTTCGGCGGACTTCATGGCTGCCATGTGCGCCTGCAACTCGCCGCGATGCACTTGCAGCACCATGCGGGCGGTTTCGAGCAACTCGTCGATCACCTCAAGCTCAAAGGCGTCCACCTCGCTGAGCTTGATGCCAAGCATTTCGGCGGCTTGCGCGCGCACGTCCGCGCCGGGTTGGGATGGTTTGGCGTTCATATCGGTTCTCCGTTGAAAGACGGAGATGAGTATGCAAAGGCAGGCGACAACCTATTGGCGCCGAGGTGTGTCAGCCTTCAACGGCCGCAGGATACGGGTATAGTTGCTGGACCAACGGAGGAAGCAATGATCACTCGCGAAGAACTGATTGATTCCATGCTGCACGAGATCAACGTGGCCAAGTACCTTGCCGCCAAGGTGCCTGCCGGGCGCTACAACTGGCGGCCCAGCCCCGGCCAGCGCAGCGTGCTTGAGTTGATGCAGTACCTGCCCCGCGCCGCCAGCGGCACCTTGCTGGCGCTGATCAACGGCAACCGCGACCACTTTCCGGCATTGCGTGAGCGCTGCGACGCCACCACGCCGCTGAACTTTGACAAACACATGGACATGCAGGCGCAAGACATCAAGCGCGCGCTGGGCAGCGTATCCAACGCGCGGCTCGCCAACGAACGCGCAACCGTGCCGTGGGGCGGCCCGCCGATGAGCCTTGGCGCCGCGATCATGAACAGCAGCGTCAAGTTCCTGGCGGCGTACCGGATGCAGCTCTTCCTCTATGTGAAGCAACTGGGCCGGCAGGAACTGAGCACCGTCCAGAACTGGGGAGGCCGCGACCCGGCGCCCGCCACCTGATGACACCCGCCGATCGTCGCGATACCATTTGGTTGAGGGAATCGTGAAAACTGACGCCGGATGGACACTCAAGGAAGCGCGGAAGCATCTCGATGAGGTGATCTCCGACGCGTTGGAACACGGTCCCCAGACCATTGTCGTCGATGGCCGCAGAGTGGTTGTGGTGGCCGCGACAGACTATCCAACGCAGGGAACGCCGCCGGAAGCGGAGTCTGATCCCGGCCGTCACATTGTTGACCTCCTCAACGAGTCCCCGTTGAAGGGGTTGAACATTGAGTTTGATCGCGACTCGGATCCTGTTCGAGAAGTTGACCTGGGCGACTCCAAGTAGTGGCGGACGTTCTCGATACAAACGTTATCTCGGAGGTCATCAAGCCGAGCCCGAACGCGCGGATGATGGATTGGCTTACTTCGCAGCCGCCACGGTCCTTGTTTCTGAGCGTCATGACGATCGCAGAGGTCCGCTACGGTTTGGAGCGTCTTCCGGCAGGCCGGCGCAAGACATCGTTGTTTGACTGGCTGCGAGATCTGACTGAGCGGGAGTATCTTTCAAGATTACTGCCAGTGGGGCGGCCAGAGGCAGACTTGGCTGGCCAGCTCATGGCGCGAGTCGTGATGAATGGTCTGGCGCCAAACTTGGCCGACTGCGTCATAGCGGCAACCGCCATCACGCACGGTTTTGCGGTTGCAACGCGCAACGAAGTCCACTTTGCCCCAACCGGCGCGGCGCTGATCAATCCGTGGAATTCGTGATCAAGAGCTGAGCGCGTCGATCCACATGTCGATCAAGTCCTGCGGCCACCAGCGCGACGGCAGCACCCACGTGGCTTCAGTTTTGCCCGGCACGATGATCAGTGGAAACAGCGGCGTAGCCAGTTGCGGCACCGGCAGATACTTCCGCGGGATCACGCCGCAGGTGTAGTAGACGTCGCGCCCGTCGGTCAGGTCATACGGTACCTGCGCCAGCAGGTTGCGCGCGTACCCGTCGCCAAGCATGTCGGCGAACGGTTGTGTTTGGGGATTATCGGTGGTCTCGCCGCGGATGTTGAAAAGATTGTCGGCGATTTCCGCCAGCGTCATCACGTCTTCCTCGAAGTCGGTATCGAGGCTGTAGATGTAGGCTGCGGGGGCGTCGTGCGGGTCCGCGTCGTCGTACAGGATGTTGTTGGCTTGGACCACCTGGCCCCACACCACTTCGCCGTGGGAGAAGATCGCCTGCCGCTGGCGAAAGGGAAGCCACAACGGGTCGCGCGGATTGGTCTGCATGAAGTCCGGCGGCGGCGAGCGGATGGCCCGCACCTCTTCGCCGTCAAACCGCCGCGGCGGGTCGCCGAACTTTCGCCGCGCTTCCTCCAGCAACGTCTGGAACATAGGTGCCCCTCGTGGGGGCATGATTGCTGCGGCGCGCCGCGCGTCAACTATGGACTCGTGATGCGGCAGATGTATCCGCCGTCGTGCCATCCAGGGACAGGCAGGATGAAGCGCTCTTCGTCTACTGTCCAGCCTTGCGATTCACGTGGGCCGATGAAGGCGTGCACGACATCCACCCCCTCCTCCATCAGCACGCTGCACACGCTGTAGACGATCGCGCCGCCGGGTTTCAGGTTGGCAGCCGCGTTCTCCAGTATGCTGCGCTGCAGCTTTGCCAGCTCTTTCAGCGCCGCGGGCTCAATGCGGTGGCGGGCTTCCACGCGCCGCGCCAGCACGCCACTGTTGCTGCACGGCGCGTCGATCAGCACGCGGTCGAACTTCTCCGGGAACGTCACCTTTGCGGCGTCGGCTACCACCGTTGCGATGCTGCGGTACCCCATGCGCACGATGTTCTCGCGGATCTTCTCTTCTTTGGCTTCGGTCAGGTCGCAGGCGAGAATGCGCGCGCGGTCGCCGGTCAACTCCGCAAGATGGCCCGACTTGCCGCCGGGCGCGGCGCACAGGTCCAGCAGCGTTTCACCCGCTCTCGCGCCCAGCATCGGCGCGACAAGCTGTGCTGCATAGTCCTGCACGTAGAACCCGCCACGCGAGAAATCCGGGTGCTCGGTAACCGGGCGCATCCGGGCGGGCAGCGCGTAGGCTTCGCCGCCGTCGGGCCGCTCGACCTTCTCCACGGAGATGCCGTTGCCGGTCCACCAGTGGGCGAGGTGAAAGGCCTCCTTGAACAGCGCGTTCGGCCGAATCCACGTGGCGGGCCGCTCGATGCTTGCCACAGCTACCTGCGTCGCCGCGTCCGGGCCGTGCTGCTCGATCAGCGCGTCGACGAACTCGCGCCGCAGGCTGCCGACCACGGCGAGGTGGGCTGCAAGCTCGTTCTCCGGGTCCGGAAAGATTGCCTGCTCCGAAACCAGCATCCGGCCATCGCCCAGGCGGCAGCGGTTGGCCCAAAGCGGCAGGCGCTCGCCGCGATCCGCCGCCGCGCGGTAGTCCTCGCGCTCACCCTGCTCAACGCGAAAGAACTCCGAAAGCCGCCGGGCGCACGCGTTTACGAACCCGCGGCCGGCGTGCTTGGCCGAAAGCAGGTCCACAGCCGCGTTGCCGTGGGCGTAAGCGGCTTTGGGGTCGTGGATTACCCACGCCAGATACAGGTGCAGCGCGGCCCGCACGTCGCGGTCCAGCTCAGCCACAGGGCGCGAAGCCACATGCGCGATCAGGTGATCAAACAGGTACGCAAACCGTACCGCGTCGTCGACCATTGGGATGATGCGCGCCGCCAGCGCGCCGTCGGCCCCCTGGTGGCGCAGCGTGGCGAACACGGCGGGCTCAACCAGCTCGCCGGGGTCGAGGCGTCGCAGGGTGTCGAAGGCTGCCTGCCGCGGGTCCAGCGCGTGAACCGTGCGGTGGTGCGGCTTCTGCCGCTCGCGAGGCTGGCCGGGCTTGCCCTGGCGCTTGGCCCAGGGCTGCCTGGCTGGGTTGGGGTGAGGTTGACGGGCGCGGCTTCTGGAGCGATCGGGCATAGGTGTGTGGTACAGGTCGCACCGGGTCACGTCCAGTAAGGGGGCAGCAACGGTCTTGGGTCTTGGGTGCAGGGTCCTGGGTCCAACTACAGCTATTGCCGTTGCAGTTGACCCAACACCCAAGACCCAACACCCAGCACCTTCCCTCCACCGTCCATTGTCGCGGTCGCGCCCTTTGGTACGCTCTGTGCCCGATTGTCCCGGCCGCTGCGGCTGTGGATTCGTTATTAGAGTGGACGCTGACAGGGCTTACGCATGAAGCGCTGGATTCTTGTTGTTGCCATCCTTTTCTCACCTGTACTGACCGCCGGCGAATTTGAGCAGGACGTCAAAGATCTTGGCGACACCGCCAAGCGCCTGGCTGCCGTTGAGAAGCTTGCCAAAGCCGGCAGCGACGCCTACGACGATCTGCTGGACGGCTTGAAGCAAGACCCCGAAGCCGAAGGCGCCAGCGCCGACGAAAAGGCCCAGCGCCGCCAGCGCCGGCTTGATTGCGCGCGCCTGTTGGGCTCGATCGGTGACACCCGCGCCGCCGCGCCGTTGCTGGAGCAGTTCAAGGCGCTCGCGGTCGAAAACAGCACCGATCCGAAGTTTGCCGGCGCTTGCGCATCCGCGACAGGCCGCATCCTGGGCGACAAGGACGGCGCCGACCGCACAGCCGCCATCGCCGAGTTTGAGAAGGCTGCCGCCAACACCGCACTGGGCCTGCGCGTCCGCTGGGGCGCGCTGCGCGGCCTTGAATCCATGGGCGCCGGCGGCAAGACCGCCGCGCCGATCG
>CAZNBU010000229.1:0-5935 GCA_964571035.1 uncultured Planctomycetaceae bacterium
GTTGATCTCGTACGACATCGAGTAGCTGACCATCGGGCCGGAAAAGAACGTCACCGGCACGTGAGAGTGGCCGAGAAAGCATACGCGCGTACGCAACTTTTCGAGTGACAGGCGCGCGTCCTGGCTTGTCTGGATGTAGTCAAACAGGTCAGGAAAGTTCAGGCTGCCGTGCACCAGCGTGATGTTCTCGTCGATCTCCTGCACCAGCGGGAGGTCGCGCAGGAACTGCATGTTGGCGTCTTTCAACGTGTCGCGCGTCCAGTAGACCGCCTGCTTGGCATACGTGTTGAAGAACTCGATGCTGAGCTTGCCGCACACCGCCCAGTCGTGATTGCCCGCGACCGTGGGGCATCCCATCTCGCGCACCATGTCGCAGCACTGGTCGGGGTTGGCGCCGTACCCGACGATGTCGCCCAGGCACAGGTACTTGTCGACACCTTGCTCTTTGCAATGGGCCAGCACTTTCTCGAGTGCTTCGAGATTGCCGTGGATGTCTCCGAAGATGGCGTAACGCAAAGAAAGACTCCCGGCAAACCCGGACCGCAGGAACTCCCAGAACACGACCGGAAAGGTCCAGTTTGGCAGTGTAGCCCTAGGTCCGACACCCCACAAGTTACCTACAACCGGCGTTCAAATTGTGGTTTATGACACGGACCGCAGCTTTAGCACCCCTGAATCCAACGCTATCCCGATCGCACACCACGCACAAGCATGCAGCACTTGAGAAAACGAAACCCCGACGCCCGGTGTTCCCCACAAGGAAGCGGTTGTGTCCTGCCTGGCCAGATCGGGGGTCAGATTGGCAAGCACACCCAGTCCTCCGGTCGAGTACCCCAGCACGTACAGCGCCAGAACACCGATGGCGATAATCGCGGGTGCTCGTGTGCGGGCAATCGGCTGCACTAGTGCAAGCAGTACTGCGGTTGCCAGAAGCTGGCCAAGAATCGGCCCGGCTGCCGCGGCCGTCTCCGCCCACACCGATTCCGCACCGCGGTACGAGAACAGCAGGGGGTCCTCAAGCTTGAACCAGAGAAGGGCTGCGGCGATGGCGGTGGTCCACAGCAGGGTAAGAGCGAACACCGCGATCAGGCGACCGCCGAACGCGCCGAGCGACAGCACCCACGGCGAGACTGGACGCGTCAAGAGCATCCGGTCGCCTTCGTCATGCTCGTCCTCGCGCGGCAGCCAGAACAGCGCAACCGCCACCGCACCCAGCAATCCGATGGTGTAGACCCCCAGCTCAACCAGTTGCACGACCTCATAGCCCAGCCCGAACGCGGAAAACCAGCGCAGCGAAAGGATCAGCACCGCCCCCGCGCCTGCCAGCACCAGCGTCGACGGGCGGCGCAGAATGTCTTTCAGGTGGGCCAGGGTTGTTGTGACAAGGGCGTGCATCCCTGAACGTTAGGCAAAGAAGCGGACAAGGGCCAGAGGACGCAGCCTCGCGAATCGGCCTGCGCTTTTTCTCGCATGGTGCTTTGGTCGTCGATAGAATCGCAATCCTGAAATCGGGCTGGTGAGGTCACACCATGAGGTCGTGGCGAGTGTTCCCGCTGCTGGCGGTCTGCCTGCTTTTGTCTACGTCGCCCACGCAGGTTGAAGCCGACCTTTCCGGCAAGGAAGCCGGGGCGCTGGTCAGTGAGTACCTCGACGAGGCTTGCGTCGATGCCCGCCGCACGGCGATCGTGGACGAGTTGCGCAAGGGCGCGCGCTCCGAGTCGCTGTTCACACCATTGAAGAGGGCAGCCGGCAAGGACGAGACGCGGGCGCACGCGATAACCCTGGCGACGGAGCTACGGGTCGCGGGGCTGTTCAAGACCATCAAGAAGGAAGTCGACGGCCCGCACGAGCAACTCGTGCTCAAGTACCTGTTCACGACGCAGGACTCGGGCTCGATGGACTTCCTGTTCGACCGCTGGAAGGACAACGCCGTCGACTCGCAGCCGTTTTCGCGCGTGAGTGACGGGTTCAGCATGCACTACGTGCCGCTGGACACGATGGGCAAGTTCCGTGACTACTTGAAGAACAAGGACGCCGTCGAGGAAAAAAAAGTGATCGCCCGCCGGATCCTTCTGCAACAGATGGACAAGGACCCGCAGGACACCACCCTCGACATTGAGGAAGTCTGGAAGGAGTACTACGTCGAGCACAAGACCAATTCGCTGCGCTTCACGATTGCGGGTACGGATGTGCTCAGGCTTCCCGGGTGGCTGTATGAGGGTCGTATCCGGCGGTACGGGGACAACTACAAGTACTTCCCGCCCGCGCGCATGCTGCTGACGCGCATTCCCGACGAATGGCAGAAACAGAACTTCACCTTGAAGGTAGGCGTGCGGGTCACAGGCGGAGAGGGGGCGCTCATCGGTCTCGCGACTTCGGGAATGGAGCCTGATCGGTACTGGGGCCCTACCGTCCTTGGGGAGGCTTGGGTACTGCGTTTTTCAGGCGGCGTAATGAAGTCAGCCAAGTTGCAGCCGGGCACGTGGCAGACAATTACGTTCGACTTCCGATACAACAATGACTCGCGCGTCGAATACATGCGCTGGGTGACGGTGGACATTGGTGGCGAGGTCATCGCCAAAGATCTGCTTTTCAGCGGCAAGTTCGAACGCTTGATCGTTGCATCAGGGGAAACGTGCCAACTTGTCGTCGGCGGTATCGATTACACGGAACCTCGCGGATAGCGACCAGTCAGACCGGAATAGGAGACGAATCGTGAAGCGCTTTGCACTGCTGGCCGGCGCCGCCATCTTCGCCGTGATGTCCACGTCGCCGATTCACGCCGACCCGGACATGCCGGAGAACAAGATTCGCGAGCTGCTTGAGGAGTACGTCTCCGATCGCCCCACGCTCGAGCGCCGCAAGGAAATTGCCGACTCGTTCCGCAATGAAGCCAAGCGCCACATGCTCCGGCCCTACGTCGCGCGCGCCGCGACAACCGAAGGCGAGCGGCCGCACGCGCTGAAGCTGGCGACCGACATCCAGCTCGACGGCCTGTTCAAGAAGATCAAGAAAGAGATCGACGGGCCGGACGAAGCCCTCGTGGTGAAGTACCTGTTTGTCACCCAGGACGGCGGGGCGACCGAATTCCTGTACGACCGCTGGGAGGAAAAGCCGACAGACAGCGACTCGTACAAGATGCTCACCGACTCGTTTGTGCAGTATCTCGTTGAGCCCGATACTGTCGAAAAGTTCTACAAGTACGCCCGCAAGAAGGGCGGCGACCCCGCCAAGATTCTAACGGCAACCGATATCGTCGTGTGGCAGGCGGACGCCCACAACAGTGCGTCGGAGCCTGACATCGAAGAGGTCTGGCGGGAGTTCAGCCGCCAGGCCAAGTACAACGCGAAGACGTTCCCGATGGGGATCTCAGAGGTGGATGTCGTGCCGGTAGACGAGTTCCACCGCACCGGGCGCATCCGCAAGGTCGGCACCAACTATCAGCTTCTGCCCGGCGCGACGATGGAGTGGGACCGGCTGCTGGACTCATGGCAGCATGAGGTGTTCTTCCTCAAGCTGCGCATGAGAGTGATGTCGGGCGACGGCGCGAGCGTGATCATCGAAACGGAAACCCACTCGCAGGGCTTGGAAGTGCGCGGCTCCAAGTGGGTCCCGACGCGTGGCCAGACGAAGACACACGATGTCGACAACGATGCGTGGGAGGAGCTGGTGATCTTCTGTCAGTATGACTTCAACGTCGAAGGCCAGGTCCGCAACGGCGTCGTCACAGTCGAGAACAAGCTGACCGTCAAGACAGGCCAGTTCAACGGCCGGCTTACGCGCATCAAGGTGACAGCCGGTGACGGCAGCACGCTCGTATTCGGCAACATGCACATCCAGAAGCAGCGCGGCTCAAAGGACCCGAAAAAGCGCCGCTAGCCGCGGGTGCGCGGATAGATCTCGCGGAAGAACCAGCGCCCGTCGCTGAACATCAGCCCGAGCTTGGTAACGTCGCCCAGAGGAACCCAGGCGTAGTCGCCGACTTCAGCCGGATCGGGCACCACGGTGCGCGGACCGATCAGTTCGCACTGCCACCAGTGCAGCACAAAGTGCGCGCGGCGCGTGACGCTCTCCCATACTTTGCGCACCGGCTTGATGGTTACTCCGGCTTCTTCACGGCACTCGCGGATGCAGGCGGACTGCTGGTCCTCGCCAGTCTCAATCGCGCCGGTGACGGACGACCAGTACCCGGGGTAGCTGTCCGTCTTCGCGCGTTCCACCATCAGCAGGTCGCCACGATCCTCAATCACGGCAACAACAGCGTGGCGGATCGGATGCAGGTCGTGGAACATGAGCGATCGCCCGGCTACAGCTTCGAAAGCGCTTCCTCAAACTTGGGCCCGAGTTCCTTGGGGTTGGCCTTGCCCTTCAACTTGCGCATGGCTTGTCCGACAAGGAACCCTAGCACCTTCTTCTCGCCGCCGAGGTAGTCCGCTACCGCCTTGTCGCGGTACTCGTTGATGACTTCCGCGATCGCGCTTTCGAGCACCGACGTATCCTGTTCGATGAGCTTGTTGAGCCTCTTGGCTGTTGCCAGCGCATCTGCGCCGGTTTCAGCCATCCCGCGGAACACTTCCTTGGCGGTGATGTTGTTCAGCTTGCCCGCGTCCAGCAAACGCAGCAGCTCAACCAGCCCGGCGGGGGAGACCTTCAGCTCATCAATGCCGAGGTGACGGTCCTGCAACTCGCGGTTGATCTCGACGACCACCCACGAAGCCACCTTGCGCGGCTCGTCGTAGATCTTCAGCACCGCTTCAAACCAGTCGGCCAGCGGCTTGTCGCCGACAATGAACTCGGCGTCCGCCGGGTTCAGCTTCAGGTCATGCAGGAAGCGCAGCAAACGTTTTTCCGGCATCTCGGGCAGCGTGCCGCGCACCTGCTCGACCCACTCTCGCGGCACGTCAAACGTGGTCAGATCCGGCTCGGGGAAGAAGCGGTAGTCGGTGGCTTCTTCTTTGCTTCGCAGGCTGCGGGTTTCGAGCTTCTCTTCGTCCCACAGCCGCGTTTCCTGCGACAGTCTGCCGCCGCCTTCGAGCACTTCGGTGTGGCGTTTGATCTCGTACTCAAGAGCGTTTCGCACCGCGCGAAAGCTGTTGAGGTTCTTCACTTCGCTGCGCACACCGAACTTTTCCTGGCCGCGCGGGCGAATACTGACGTTGGCGTCCACGCGCAGGCTGCCGCGTTCCATGTTCAGGTCAGATACGCCGAGATAGCTCAGGTTGCGCTTGAGCGTCGTCAGGTAGGCGTATGCTTCCTCGGGCGAGCGCAGGTCAGGCCCGCCCACAATCTCCACCAGCGGCGTGCCCGCGCGGTTCAGATCCACCAGCGTGGAGTGCTCCATGTGGATGCTTTTGCCGGCGTCTTCTTCCAGGTGCGCGCGGGTGATGCGGCAGACCTTGGGGTTGCCTGTGGCGTCGTTGATCGGCAGTTGCAGCTCGCCGTCAAAACACAGCGGCTCGTCGTACTGGCTGATCTGGTACCCCTTGGGCAGGTCGGGGTAGAAGTAGTTCTTGCGATCAAACTTGATGCGGTGCGCGATCTGGCAGTTAAGTGCCAAACCAACGCGGATTCCGAACTCAACGGCTTGGCGATTAACCATCGGCAGCGCGCCGGGCAACCCAAGGCAGACCGGGCAGGTAAGCGAGTTGGCCGGCGCGCCGAAACGCACCTCGCACGGGCAAAACATCTTCGAGCGCGTCTTGAGTTGCACGTGCACCTCAAGACCGATTACAGGCTCGTACTCAACTTTTGCGGCGGTCGCCATGCGGGATGTGATATTCGAAGTTCGAGGACGGGTTGCAAGGCGGAGGCTTTGTCAGAGGTCAGAGGCTAGAGGCCAGAGGTCAGTAAACTCTGACCTCTAGCCTCTGACCTCTGACCCCTAACACACGTCACACCACCGAAGGCAGCACGTTCTGCAACTGGTGCAGATCTT
>CAZNBU010000230.1:0-5934 GCA_964571035.1 uncultured Planctomycetaceae bacterium
CCTGTCCGCCCACGACTTCGACGCCATCTTCCACCTCGCCAGCATCACCGACACACGCGTGCTCGACCAGTTCGAGATGTGCCACGACAACATCGAAAGCTTCCGCAACCTGCTGGAGTACGCTGAGCCGAACAAGATCCCCATCACTTACGCCAGCAGCGCAGCCACCTACGGCATCGACGGCCGCGTGAACGCCGAGACCGACGACCGCAAACCGGCCAACGTCTACGGGTTCAGCAAAGTGCAGCTTGAAAACCTGGCGCAGCGCTTTCTGGGCAAGCCCGACAACGCCGGGTGGGCGGTCAACGCGGTGCGCTACTTCAACGTTTACGGCCCGCACGAGCAGCACAAAGCCGCCATGGCCAGCATGTGCTACCAGCTTTACCAACAGATGAAAGCCGGCAAGCGCCCGCGCGTGTTCAAGGGCGGCGAGCAAAAGCGCGACTTCGTGCATGTGGATGACGCCGTAGAGTGCACGCTGTTGGCGATGAACTCCGGCAAGCCCGGCGTGTTCAACACCGGCAGCGGTGAAGCGCGCAGCTTCAATGAACTGATCGCTGAGCTCAACGCCGCGCTGGGCACAAAGCTTGAGCCAGAGTACATCGATAACCCGTACCCGTTCTTTCAGCCGTACACGCAGGCGGATCTCGCCCGCTCCAAAGCTGAGCTGGGGTATCAACCGAAGTACAATCTGGCTGATGGCATCAAGGCGTACGTCGCTTGGTTGAAGGAGCAAGGTTGAACATGGTCGCCCCGGCAGATCCACGCGGCATCAACAAGATTGGCGCGCCCAAGAGCCTGAACTACAGCATCGACTCGTGGGGGTTCGTGCATGGCCGCTACAACAAGACCCGCAAGCTACTTGGGTGGGGGTTCTTCATTGGCGGCGCGGTGGCTGTGGTGCTGCTTGCGTGGCTGCTGACGCGCGTAGGCAGCGACAACTTTCATGAAACCACAGCCGGCGAGTGGTACCGCGGCGCGCAGATGAGCGAGGGGCAACTCGTTTCCCGCATCCGCGAGAACGAAATCCGCACCGTGCTGCGCCTTGTCGGCACCAAGGACGGCAACAAAGAAGGCTACGAAGCCGACGTGTCTGCTACCGACGAGACCGGCGCAAGGCTGCTCGTCGCCAGCCTTCCCACTACGCGGCTGCCGTACCGCAGCGAGCTTGCGACGCTGTTTCAGTATTTGGACCAGATTGCCGCTGACGAGAAGCTGCAGCCGGTGCTGGTCCATTGCAAGCAGGGCAGCGACCGCACGGGGCTGGTGACGGTGATCTGGCTTCACGACTACCGCGGCGTGCCGCTGGAGCAAGCCCGCGAGCAACTCTCGTTCTTCCCGTACATGCACTTCGCGCCCGGCCACGCGCGCACTACCGCGAAGAGAAGGCCGGCCGCGATGCGAGCGCGTGGTACGTCGAGGGCTAGCCCGGCGCGCCCGCAGTTTCCCACACTTGTCCGCACCAACCCTTACCCATAGCATGCGCGCCCTGTTGCCGCTGGAGACGCCATGGCTTCCAAAACCGCCGTTCCTGACAAACGCACCGAAGCCGTGAAGATGGCGATCGCCCAGATCGAGAAAAACCACGGCAAGGGCTCGCTGATGAAGCTGGGCGACGCCCCCAAGGTTGAGATCAGCGGCATCAGCACCGGCGCGCTGAGCTTTGATCTGGCGCTGGGCGGCCGCGGCATCCCGCGCGGGCGCGTCAGCGAAATCTACGGCCCGGAAAGCAGCGGCAAGACGACTATAGCCCTACAGGTGATCGCCGAGGCGCAGAAGCGCGGCGGCATCGCGGCGTTCATCGACGCCGAGCACGCCATGGACCCGACCTACGCCGAAAAGTTGGGCGTGGACGTCGAGAACCTGTACGTAAGTCAGCCCGACAGCGGCGAGCAGGCGCTGGACATCTGCGAGACACTCGTGCGCAGCAACGCATTCGACATCATCGTCGTGGACAGCGTGGCTGCGCTGGTGCCCCGCGCCGAGCTTGAAGGCGACATGGGCGACGCCCAGATGGGCAGCCAGGCCCGCCTGATGAGCCAGGCCATGCGCAAGCTCACGGCGGCGGTGAGTCGCGCCAAGACCGCGCTGGTGTTCATCAACCAGATCCGCATGAAGATCGGCATCGTGTTCGGCAACCCCGAAACAACCACCGGCGGCAACGCGTTAAAGTTTGCAGCCAGTTGCCGCATCGAGGTGCGCAAGGGCAAGCCGATCAAGGTGGGCGACGACGTGGTCGGGCACGAGGTGAACATCAAGGTAGTAAAGAACAAAATTGCGCCGCCGTTCAAGAAGACCACGCTCGAGATCATGTTTAATGAAGGTTTGAGCCGTCTGGGCGACCTGCTTGAGTTGGGCTCACAGACCGGCGTGGTAAAGCGCAGTGGCGCGTGGTGGACCTACGGCGAAACCAAGCTCGGCCAGGGCAAAGAGAACGCCAAGGCTTTCCTGCAAGAGAACAAGGACATCGCCGAGCAGGTTGAAAAGGCAACGCGAGAAGCACTCGGCATGGCGGTCACAGAAAAGGCGGCCGCAGCGGAGTAGCGGCCGGGGACAGGAGCCCCGGCTGGCAGGCCGGGGGCGCCAGCAGGGCGCAATCGGCCCGGGGTGAGATCCCCGGGCTTAGCATAGGACAGAACATTGTCACAGATCGACGTCAACAAACTTCGCCAGGACTTTCTGCGCTTCTTCGAAAGCAAGGGGTGCAAGATCCTGCCCAGCAGCAGCCTGCAACCGCCGGATGCGAGCACGCTGTTCACCAGCGCCGGCATGCATCAGTTCAAGGACGATTTCACCGGCAACCTCGTGCACGGCACGCGCGCCGCGACGACGGTACAGAAATGCATGCGCACGCCCGACCTTGAAAACGTCGGCAAGACCGCGCGCCACCACACCTTCTTCGAGATGCTGGGGTTCTTCAGCTTCGGCGACAAATTGAAGGGCCCGGACGGCTCAACCGGTTTCTTCAAACGTGAAGCAATTGAGTGGATCTGGGAGTTTTACACCAGCAAAGAATGGTGCGGGCTGGACTTCACGAAGATGTACGCCACGGTCTACAGCGGCGACGAAAAGGGCGATGGCTGCGATGAGGAAGCCGCGGCCATCTGGGTGGATGTGCTCAAACGCCCCGAATACTTCGGCAGTGAAGCAAAAGCCAAGGCCCGAATCTTTTACCTCGGCGAGCACGACAACTTCTGGCCAGCCGGCGCACCAAGCGAAGGCCCCAACGGCGTCTGCGGCCCGTGCAGCGAGATTTTCTACGACCTCGGCGAAGAGTACGGCCAGGGCGACGTCGCCAGCAACGGCGACCGCTTCATGGAAATCGGCAACATCGTCTTCACCCAGTACGAACGCAGCGGCCCCGTGCCGGGCAAGGGAACGCTCACGCCACTGCCAGCCAAGAACATCGATTTTGGCGGCGGGTTCGAGCGGTTGGTAATGGTGCGGGAGTCGACTGGAACGACGCTGGATACGAGTCTGTTTGCTGCGGTGCGGAATGAGTTGAGGGCTATCCGCGTAGATACCGACCAGACTGAACTTGCTCCGTCAAATCTGCGTGTAGAACCCTTTGCGTATCTCCTCGCGGCTAGTGCTTCGCCTAAGTTCTCGTCGGATCCATGGAGGGTGTTCGCCGACCCAAAGAGTTGGCTTCAAGATGCTGTAGTACGGATGGGTCTGTCAGGGGCAGCGCTCCCTTTGACTGACTGGACTGCAGACTACGTGGACCTGCTCGCGCTTTCGAAGGTGCGCGAGAAGCGGATTGCCGATCACATTCGTGCCATCACCTTCAGCATGGCCGATGGAATCTTGCCGAGCAACGAAGGCGCGGGTTACGTCATCCGGCGCATCATCCGCCGTGCGTTCCGTGACGGTACTGCTCTCGGGTTCGACGGCCCGTTTCTGCATAAGCTAGTGCCGGTCATCGCCGAGCATTACGGGGAAGCGTATCCGGAACTTCGCCGAAGCACGCAGGCGATTGCGACAACGGTTCAGCAGGAGGAGCAGCAGTTTTCGACTACGCTTGAGCGCGGGCTGCAGCAGTTGGCTGGGCTGATTCGCGACCTCAAGCAGAGTGGCGAGAGTACGCTGCCCGGCAAGCCGGCGTTTGACCTGTACCAGTCGCAGGGCCTGCCGCGCGAAGTTGTGCAGGATGAGCTTGCCGCTGAGGGGCTGCACCTCGACCTGGTCGGTTACGAAGAGGCTGAGCAGCAGCACCGTGAACGCTCCAAGGGCGGCAAGCAGGCTGCGGTTTTTGAAAAGGGCTGGTTCCAGGACGTCAAAGCCAAGGCCAAGCCGACAGTCTTCCTCGGGTACGACGGTTGCGAGGGCGAGGGCAAGATCATCGCGATTGTCCGCGACGGGCAGTTGTTCGACATCATCGAAAAGGGCGACAGCGCCACCATCGTGCTGGATCGGTCTCCGTTCTACGCCGAATCAGGCGGGCAGGTGGGGGATCGCGGCTCGTTCGTGCATGATGGCGCGACGTTTGAAGTCGCCGACACACAGAAGCGCGACGACATCTACCTGCACGAGGGCAAACTCGCGCACGGCAAGCTGCGCGTGGGCGACACCGTTACCGCGCGTGTGGACGAATCCCGCCGCAACAGGATCCGCTTCAACCACTCCGCCACGCACCTGATGCACGCGGCTTTGCGCAAAGTCCTGGGCGATCACGTTGTGCAGCGCGGCAGCGAAGTCGCCCCCGACCGTCTGCGTTTCGACTTCAGCCACCCCAAGGCTCTGAGCTTCGAGGAGCGGCAGGAGATCGAGCGGCTGGTCAACGAGCAGATCCAGGCCAACACGGAAGTCGGCACCGCGGTTATGGCCCCCGATGAGGCCCAGAAAGCCGGCGCCATGGCCCTGTTCGGCGAAAAGTACGGCGACCGCGTGCGCGTACTCAGCATGGGCCGGGAGGGCTTCTCCAAGGAGTTGTGCGGCGGCACGCACGTCGCCCGCACCGGCGACATCGGGTACTTCCGCATTGTCGCTGAGGGCAGCAGCGCAGCCGGCATCCGCCGCATCGAGGCTGTCACCGGCCAGGCTGCCTACGATCTCGCCGCTGAAGAAGCGAAGCAGCTTGCGCAATTGCACGCGCTGACAAAGGCTCAGCCGGGCAAGGTGATGGAAAAAGTTGAGTCGCTGGTGAAGGAAGTAAAGGATCTCAAGAGCCGCAGCAAGAAGGGCGGCGCGTCCTCCGGAGCCGCCGAGGCTGTGCGTTCGAAAGCCGAAACTGTAGATGGCGTCACACTTTATGTCGCCGATGTGCCGGATGCAGAACAGCCTGATCTGTTGACAATCAAGGAGGCGCTGGGGCAGGATAACGCCCCGTCAGCGATACTGCTTGGCAGTCGCGGTGATGGCCGCGCACTGCTGTTGTTGTCATTTACGAAGGATTTGGTCAGCCGGGGGCTTCACGCTGGGAAGTTGATTGGTGAAATCGCCCGGTTCGTCGACGGGCGCGGGGGGGGGAAGCCCGATACCGCGCAAGCCGGCGGCAAGAATCCCGAAGGACTGGCTGAAGCTCTAGAAGCCGGACGCGCACGCATCCGGGAAGCGCTCGGACAGGGCAAGCGTTGAGATAGGTTCAACGCAGGACGCTGGAGATAGAAATGGCTACACCGAAGAAGAAGACATCCCGCGCGCGACGCAACACACGCCGCGCCCACGACGCGATCTCGCTGCCGAAAATCAGCAAGTGCGCCAAGACCGGGCTGCCCAAGCTTTCGCACCGCGTGTGCGAAGACAGCGGGTACTACGGCAAGCACATGCAGGTTTTCCAGGTCGAGGAACGCCTGTAGGCGTGAGGGGAAGCTATGCCGCGGATTGCCATTGATGCCATGGGCGGAGACCATGCCCCGGGCGTCGTGGTGCGCGGGACCTACCGGTCCGCGACCGAACATCCCGATTGGGGTCACATCCTCGTCGGCGACGAAA
>CAZNBU010000231.1:0-1012 GCA_964571035.1 uncultured Planctomycetaceae bacterium
GATGCCCCAGAAACGCTGGCGCGAGATGCACCAGTCAGGCCGGTTCTCGACCATGGCGCTGATGCGCTTTTCACCCCAGGCGGGGAACCACGCGACATTCTTGATCTCGTCCAGGATGCGCCGGCGCAGTGTGCGCGACTCGCCTTCCTCGACGTGGTCGATGTTGACGAACCATTGCTCCGTCACGCGGAAGATCACCGGCGTGTGCGTGCGCCAGCAATGCGGGTAGCTATGAGGGTACGGCTCGCTGTGCAGCAATGACCCCTGCTCGCGCAGCTTCTCCACGATCGCGTCGTTCACCTTGAAGATGTGCTTGCCGTCGATCAGCGTCAGCCAGTCGTTGCTGAAGTCCGCCGGAAGTTCCAGCTCGTCCAGCAAACGCTGGCCCGCGTAGTACAGGCCGGTGGGGGAGACCGGGCAAACCGGCGGGATGCCGTATTTCTTGCCCGTCTCAAAGTCCTCTTTGCCATGGCCCGGCGCGGTGTGAACCAACCCCGTGCCGTCTTCGAGCGTGACGTAGTCAGCCAGCACGATCGGGCAGGTCGTGCCCCACAACGGTTGCGTGTACTCCACACCAGCGAGGTCGGCGCCTTTCATGTGGCGCAGGACGCGCACGTTGCCGAGGTCAGCCTTCTCGGCGACGGCCTCGCGGAGTTCCTCTGCAACGACCATGCGCTCCGAGAATCCGGCGCGGTCATACGCGACGAGAGCGTACTCGGCGTCCGGATGCACGGCGACGGCGCGGTTGGCGGGCAGTGTCCACGGCGTTGTTGTCCAGATCAGCAGCGCGGTAGGCTTTTCCAGCAGTTCACCGATTCCCGATTTCCGATTGCCGATTCCCGACACCGACATCCGTACATAGATGCTCGGATCCGTCCGGTCCTCGTACTCCAGCTCCGCTTCCGCCAAAGCCGACTGCGCGGCCCAACTCCAGTGCACCGGGCGCTTGGCGCGGGTGATGTAGCCGCGGGTGTACAGGTCGCGGAACACCCGCAGCACGTTCGATTCGTAC
>CAZNBU010000231.1:1022-4037 GCA_964571035.1 uncultured Planctomycetaceae bacterium
GAGCGTGCCCGTGCGCTTGAACTGCTTGCGTTGGGTGTCCACCCACTTGTTGGCGTATTCGAGGCACAGTTCGCGCAGCTTCACCGCGCTCATGTCGGGCGGCTTGGTGCCGCCGAGTTCCTTGAGCACGTTGTGCTCGATCGGCAACCCGTGGCAATCCCACCCCGGCACGTACGGGTTGTCGAACCCGCGCATGGTGCTGTACTTCACGACCATGTCCTTGAGGATCTTGTTCATTCCCGTGCCGGTGTGCGCGTCGCCGTTGGCGTACGGCGGCCCGTCGTGCAGCACCCACGGCTCGGCGCCCTTGCGAGCCTCGCGGATGCGCTCATAAAGCCGCGTCTCGGCCCAACGCTTTTGCAGGTCAACTTCAAGTTGCTGCAACCCAGCCTTCATCGGGAAATCGGTCTTCGGCAGCAGAACCGTCGATTTGTAGCGTTCCTTGGCTGCCTTTGCGTCTTCGGTCATCGGTCGTCCTTACCCATGGGACATATGGGCCGCGGGGCGGCATCCGTGTTTATCCGTGTTTATCTGTGGTTACAACGCGGGGCCGGGCGGGCTTACAACTCAGCCAGCTCGGCGTCGGTAATTCGCTCGGCTTCTTCCACGATGAGGTTGGGTATGCCGTCGATGATGCGGTAGGCTTTGCGCGATTCCTTGCACAGCAGGCGGTCGCCGCGCTGAACGAGCGGTTTGCGGCTCTCCGGGCAGACCAGCATCGCCAGGAAATCGGGGTCCAGCGGTTGTGCGCTGCTGTCGGTCATGGGCTTCAAAGTAAGCAACGGGGCGGGGTTGCACAAGGTTGGGCAGTTGAAGTTGAAAGGGGAAGTTGGAAGGTACGCCTACTTCAAATTCCAACTTCACCTGTCAACTCGCAAGCCGTCCCCTTGACAGGTTTTGCACTGACCACTACCTTTCCCGGCCCTCTGCGGGGGTCCGCAGGGTCAGGACACAGCCATGAAGAAGAGAATCCGCAACAGTAACCTCAAACGCAACCGGCTGCACGGTTTCCGTGCGCGCATGGCGACGGCCGACGGGCAGGCTGTGCTTTCCCGCCGCCGCCGCAAGGGCCGCAAGAAGCTTTCGGTCAGCGACGAGCGGAAGGTGAAGCAGCTTGGGTCGCCGCGCAAGGTCAATGAGCGCCAGCGCGCCCGCAAGGAAAACCGCCGCCAGGTGCGCAAGCGCGCCGGCAAGATCTAGCGCCACGTGAATGCACAAGCGCCCCCGCAACCGCGGGGGCGTTTACGTTCGCGCGAACACAATGGCGCCGAACACGCCGAACAGCACCGGCGTTGCGCTGGCGCCGACAAAAGGCGGCCAGGCGCCGCTCTGCGCCAGTGTCTCGAACCAGAACACGAGAATCTGGTATCCCACCACCGCCACCAGCGCCATGCTGCTGCTGAAAAACATGCTGCGCCCGCCGCGCCTCAGGATGAGCCCCACGCCGCAACTCAGCAGGATGAACCCCGCCAGCGGGTGCCAGATTTCGTGCCACAGCCCGACACGCAGGTCGCTGTCGTCGGCGTTTTCGCGCGCGTCCTGCCACAACTGCGTCAGCGTGCGGTCGCTGTAGCTGCGTCTTCGGCGTGCGAAATCGGTGGGGTACAGGTCGCCGAACGGCAGGTGACCGTCGAAACTCTCCGGCGCGCTATCGCCCGCTTCCGGGTTCAGCAGCGCCGCCAGGTCATGTACTTCAGCCGGCTTGGGTGCCCACCAGTCGCCCTCTTCTTCAAGCCAGTTGAGCTCGGGCGCGACGATCATCCTGCCGCCGTCCTTGGCGAGGATGCGCACGTCCTTGAGCGTGCGGGTGTCCAGGTTGTACTCGCGCACGAACCACACGTTGCCGTCGTTATCACGCACCGAGATGCGGCGGCCTTTGCGGTACTCGAACGCGCCGTAGGGTGATTCGCGCGCGGCCTGCGCCAGTTGCGGCAGCACGAACTGGCGCAAGGCAAGCCCGCCCAACCCGAGCAGGATCACGGGGATCATGATTGCCGCCAATGCGCGCTTTCGGCTCACTCCCGCAGCTTCCATCAACAGCAGCTCGCGCGAGCGGATCAGCCGCGCCACGGCAAACATGCCCGCGGTGAGCAGCATCAAGGGGTAAAGCAGGTAGAGGATCGGCGGCAGGTTGAAGGCGTAAAACAGGGCGGTGCCCTTGGCGACGTCGCTGAACTCCTGGATCTTTTCCAGGTTCAGAAGCACGTCCACAACAAGGAAGACCGTCGTGAACAGGGCGACCACGAGCACGAGGCTCTGAACAAACACCCAAAGGAAGTAGCGGTCGAACCTCTTCACCTGGTTGGTTGTGCCATATACGGCGCGTGCGTTTCAACCGCCAATACGCCAAAGGCCAAGCTCTCAAGCCGAGCGTATGCATCCGAAAGATTGCGCGCGAAGCTAGTGCCCCGACCGCGAGGTCGGGGCGGGGTGCGCTGGCAGCTGTCCTATTGCGTGGGGAGCCGGCACCTTGCGGCGCCCGTACCAGCTTCCGGACGCGCTACTCGGAGAGGCCCTCAACTTTTCGGCAGAACTTCAATTTATTGTTTTGACATTTTATGTAATCTTGCGATAATTCCACCGGCAGGGCGAGTGGTTCGCCCCGCAACAGGCTGAAACTCAAGGAGGCGGCATACTCGCAGAGAAAACTTCGTAAGTGGTTTGACAGGGCAATGGTCCGGGCGTAAATTATAAAGTGTAAAGTACACCCCGACCAACCGGAGTTCACCATGCGTACCACGCTCCCGCCCGAGCCTACTCTTCCACGCTACGGCTTTTCTCGCGCGTCTGCCTATCTCCCCAAGGCGTACGTCGTGCCCACAAAGCTCGAAGGCCCATCCAAAAAAGAAGTCGAAAAGCTCTGGGACCGCCTTAAGCAACTCGGCGACGACTCAGTGCGCAATACCCTCATTGAGCACTACCTGCCGCTCGTCCGCGTTACCGCGGAGCGCATGCACGGCAAGCTGCCAAGCCACGTCGAAGTCGACGAGCTGATCCAGGCCGGCGTGTTCGGCC
>CAZNBU010000231.1:4047-5924 GCA_964571035.1 uncultured Planctomycetaceae bacterium
CGCATCAGCGGCGCGATCCTCGACGACCTGCGCAACCAGGACTTTGCGCCGCGCCTCGTGCGCACCCACAGCCACCGGCTTGACCGCGCCTACAAAGACGTGGAGGCCGAGACCGGCGCGATCCCGGAGCCGGACCAGATCGCCTCGCGCCTTGGCATCAGCATGGAAGAGTTGGATCGCTGGCTGCGCGAAATCAACATGGCGAACATCGTCAGCCTCGACCGCGCGACCAGCGAATACGACGGCGAGGGCAAGGAAATCCGCAAGGTGGACACGATCGAGGACGGTAACGTCCCCGCGCCCACCCACGCCATGGAGCGCCGCGAGCTGGTTGAGCTTGCCACACGCGGCCTCAGCCAGAAGGAAAAGCTGATCGTCATCCTCTACTATCTGGAGGAGTTGACGATGAAGGAAATCGGGCTGGTGCTCGACCTGAGCGAATCCCGCGTCTGCCAGATCCATCACCGCATTCTGTATCGCCTCAAGCAGCAGCTTGAGCGGCTGCGCGATGATTTGATGGGATAGGACAAAACAGGTGAAGTTGGACGTTGAAGTAACGGCCTTGGGAAGCGCCAATGGCAGTTCCTTCACCTGTCAACTTCAACTTCCGGCTGCCCCGCGCTTGCGCGGGGCACGACATTTCGCTAACTCATGGCGCTTTCCGTCGTTAAGGTGGAGATGCACCCCGCTGTGCCCCTCTCGGAATCCTTCTTCATGCGCAGGTTTCTCGTTTTGTTTGCGGTGCTGGCGGGTTTTGGCGTCACCGGCCTTCATGCCGAAGACACATTGATGTTTCCGCGGTTGCGCACGCTCCAGGACATGGTGCAGCGCACCCGTGACTCGCGCTATCGCGACGATACCGGGCTGCTGGGCCAGGATGCGTTTTCAGCCGGGTTCAGCGCTGGCTACATCAGCGACTACTACTGGCGCGGGTTCAAGCTGTTTGACGGCGACCTCCTGACCCGCGGCGACGCCTACGTCAACATCTACGGGTTTGAAGCCAGCGTCTGGGGTATGTGGGACTTCGGGCGCGAGCAACTTCGCCCCACCGAAGTGGACTACCGCTTCCGCTACCAGTTCGAGCTTGAGGGCGCGCTGCTTTCGATCGGGTACACGTACTACGACTTCAGCGGCAGTGACGGCAGCATCGGCCGCGAGGACCAGGGGTTCGGCAAGAAGCCGCTCAAGGACTTCCCCGACGACAAGATGTCGCCCAGTATCCACGAGCTGCAGATCTCGATGACGTACTTCACCAGCGTCATCCAGAGCGAAGGCGCCAACCTGCGCTATACGCTGAACTACTTTCAGCGGTTGGACGATGAGGGCTCGCGCTTCGAAAGCACGCTGAGCTTCTTTGTGGACAGCCCGCAGTTTACGGTGTTCGGCGACTACTTTGAAATCACGACGACCACCGTGTACCAGCACCGCTACCTGACCAACGAAAGCCACTTCCAGGGGCAGACGTTCTCGGCGCGGCTGGTCTACAACCTGCAGAAGTACGGTTTTTTCCCGGTGTTTTTCCAGCTTGAGGCGCACTACTACCTTGCGTTTGAGAAGGAGTACGTGGACGGGTTCTACTTCGGGGGCAGCGTCAACTTCCGCTTCTAGCGGGACGTTGCGCACACCCAATCGGCGGACGCGGGGTTTACGAACGGCGCTCGCCATCCGTTAATCGGCATTATGCCCGATACCGAACGCAGAAGCGGGTTACGCGTAATCATCGGCGGGTTCATGGGCCGGTTCGTCCGGCGCGGGTTCTTTCGTCTGGTGTTTCTGCTGTTCCTGTTGTGCGCGGTGCTGCCGTTCGCGCTGCTGCAGGCGGTCGCCAATCGCAGCAGCGCCAACGCGCTGCTTGAGCAGGTGACCGGGCAGGTGTT
>CAZNBU010000232.1:0-1042 GCA_964571035.1 uncultured Planctomycetaceae bacterium
GGCCCAGGTACGCCAGCGGCAGCCGCCAGAACTTGCTGGCGGGCAGCACGCTGAGTTTTCGTGAAAGCGGTACGCTCTCGCGCCGTTGCAGCGAAAAGGCTGCGGCAACGCGGTCATTGAGTTCGCCGTAAACCCGGATGCACGCGTCGATCGCAGCGCGGCAGTCGGCGCTGAACGCGTCCAGGTTGGCGCGCGCGAACTGGTAGTCGCGACGTGCGATCCCGGCAAGCTCGGCGACAACTTCCCCCAAGGCGGCACGGTCGGCGGGCGTGCGGAAGTCGCGGCCCTCTACCCCGCGCGCGCGCAGCATTTCGGCAGGCAGATACAGACGGCCGCGGCTTGAATCCTCCGAAACGTCCCGCAGGAAGTTGGTGAGCTGAAGTGCAATGCCCAGCCGGCGCGAGGCCTGTATCGCGCGCTCGAAATCGGTCGCGCCGTAGATGTGCGCGAGGAAATAGCCCACGACGATTGCGCTGCCGTAGATGTAGTTATCGACCAGGTCGTCCAGCGAATCGTACTGACGCGGGTGGATGTCCGCGTGCATGGCGTCGAGGAACGAGGGGTAGTACTCGGCCGGAATCCCCGTCTCGCGCATCACCTGGACGAACCCCGCCAGGATGACCGGCACGCCATCGAGCAGGGCCTCATGAATCGAGCCCAGCGAGAGCGCGTGCTCAAACCGGGCGCGCCAGTCGTGGAGCTTTTGCTCGCGGCGCACAGGGGAGAGCTTGAAGGTGTCCACCACTTCATCGGGGTAGCGAACTGCCGCGTACAGCATGTCGACCCGTGCACGTTTCTCGGGCGGCAGGAAGCGCGTGACAATGAAGAAGGAGGTGGAGTACTGCTTCAGTACATCGCGGCCAAGGCTGACAATAGCCTGCCGCGCGCCGCGCTCGCCAAGTCGCAATGCGCGTTGCCGCGCAACGGCGTCGCGCACCTGCCACTCGGCATCTGTCCAGCCATGAGAGGACATGTTCACCCCGGTCGCTGAAATACGTGATCCCAACGACGACCGGTAGGCAAAATTTCCCGCAATGCAAAC
>CAZNBU010000232.1:1052-5900 GCA_964571035.1 uncultured Planctomycetaceae bacterium
GTTTGAACAGTTTGAAAACCAGTTCAAGGAGCGCCCCGGAAATTTCACAAGGCGAAACCGGCATGGGCCTGGCAAAGCGAGGACCAGTCAAACCAGGCGCGCCAGTTTCTCGCAACGCAAAGCGTCACAAGCCATGTGCGCAAACGTCAGGAGGTGGGCGCTTTCAACGCAGCGGGACCACGCAAGATCACAGTGCGCCCCCGCTACCAACCAATAAGCGCCCGGCCAACGCCGGGCGCAGTTGTTTCATTGGCTGCAGCGACATGGCGCCCGTGGAGGCGATGTCGCCCGCCTCACGGTCGCGACGCTGAGTGCCCGGAGGGGCGTAGATCCTCCAGCGCTTGCCCGGCTGCGCCAGGGCAGCGTAGTCGCCGCTGACCGTGAACGTGCCGTCCACCGGGTCCACAGCCGTGATCACAGCCCAAGCCGCAACGTTGATGTCCGGCTGCAGCGTCCAGCCCACCATCTCCTTGGTCACCGCGGGGTAGTGATCCAGCGCGCCCTTGAACGGGTCCTGCGTGCCGGTCGCCGTGTCGATGTCGAAGGTGCTGCCCGTGGCCGCCTTGCGCCACGTGCCGCTCTGCGCCGCGCGGTCCTTGTCGGCTTTGCCGTCGATGAAGAACCACTTGCCCGGGCCTACATAGTTATCCAGCTCGTCGCCGTAGATCGCCAGCTTGCTGTAGAAGCTGCCGTTCTGGTCCACCGACGAGCCGTAGTCCACCCCAAGCACCACCGTCTGCTTGAAGTCACCGCCCGGGCCCGGGCCCACCCGGATGTACAGCGGGTTGTCCGGCGGCAGCTCGATGTACCCGCTGCCGTAGCCCGGCCCCTTGCGCGGCAGATGCACCACGTGTCCACCGGGACAGCTCTCTCCGCCGTAGTAGCTGTTCGGCTGCGGCGCCGGCAGCGGCGTGGAGTGGGCGTTCTGCAACGGCTGCGCCGGCAGCTGGCTGTACATCCACTGGCTGTCGAACGCCCCGATCGACGCCTCGATCACCGTGCACTCCGTGCCCATCCAACTGCTGCTCGGCGGCTGGTAGATACCCCAACCGTTTTCGTTGCCGCCGGTGCCGTAGACGCTCTCGCTGAAGTTGTCCATCACACCGAACACGTTGCCCTGCCGCAGATCATAGAACGCGTTGAGCTGTTTCGCGCTGCCCGCCCACGCGCTGGCTGCGGTATTGCCGGGATCGTGCAGCAGCACTTGGTTGCCCTTGTTGCCGATCACCGTGGCGCAGACGTACACGTCATCCGCCGAGCTCGCGCTTTCCTTCACCAGCCGCAGCTCGCAACCGATCAGCTCACCGGTTGCCGCAATGGTGCCCGAGGAAAGCGTGGCAACGCTGACGTCAGCGTGGGTGGAGTGCGCCACCAGCGTGTCGATCCAACGCCCGTCCAGCTGGATCGGCGCGTGCAGCGGCGTGCCGTAGTCGTCATAGTCGTACTCAGCCAACCGGTCCCCCCACTGGCTGGTCACCGCGATCGTGTTCCCCTGCGTGTCCTCGTGCAGGAAGCGGTAGTAGGGCGCCGTTTCTCCGATGTACGCCACCAGCTCCGCAACCCGCTTGCGGCCGATCCCCCCGCCTATCGCGCCCAGGCCGTAGGTGAACTGTACGATCTCGGAGATCACATGATCCTGGCCGTCGAATATGTAGGTGATCTCCGCCGCCGGGTCCGCTCCGTCACCGTCACCGCCGAAGCCGGGATTTGGGACAATGATTGTCGAGCGTTCGCCTATGGCTCCCGGTGATTCGATACGGTGCACCATGCGCCCAAAGCAGTCGTACTCGTATTCCGCCAGTACCCCCTGCTGGCTGCTGGTGACACGGGTTACCTGGCCCCGATAGTTGTATTTGTACTGGTTGCCCGTTGTCGGGTCGAACGTCATTCTCGCGCCGCCGTCGTAGGTGAAATTTCCGCTGCCGCCGGTACGCGAAAGAATGAGGTTTCGGGCGTCCTTGTTACTTCCTGACTGGACGTAGGCGCTGGTGACTGTGGAGGCATCGGTTCCGTTTACCTTGTCGGCGAATGCCTCGATGTTGTCGACGCTGTCCTGGGTGTACTGGCGGCGCAGTTGCTGCTCCGCCGTTGACATGTCGCTGAAATAGGTGCCTTGCGCCTGTAGCCGGCTGGGAAGGGTGCCGGAACTCAAGTTAAGAAGGTGGCCGCGGAACGTTCTGTGCAGCCGGTCGGCCTTGTCGTACTGCATGACCCTGGTCAGGCCGCCCTGGTGCATGCGTCGCTCAGGTTCAATGAAGAGGTCGGCACGTTGCGCGTTGGTCTCGACGACGTGCCACACACCGGCAACTTCCGGGAGGCGAGTTTCTTTCGCGTACAATTACTCGACTCCGAGGGCAAGCAAGCCGTCCTGGGTACACCCTGGAGTGAGTACCAGCGGCAGCACCGCAGCCCGGAACTGCTTTCCGTTGCGACGGGAACGTACACGCTCAGGCTTTCCGGCCCGGGCTTCGAGACCCATACGCAAGAGAACGTTGTGATCGAGACCGGCAAGGTGACCGCGCTCACCGTGAAGCTGAGGCTGCTACATTCGGTTGCGCTGCAACTCGAGAACTGCAGCGCGGAAGAGGTGGAGTCGGCGGCGCCGGTTGTCGAATTGGTGGACGTGAATGGAGAACGGGTTGTCCCGGCGACTGAATCTGTCGCCGCATTGAAGATCGAGCAACAACAAGACCTCGTAGTGGTTACGATCCCGAACATCCCCGCGCGGTGCGCGAAGATTCGATTCAAGGGCAAGGGGTTCAAGGCGATCGAGTTCAACGTAAGGCCCGGGCAGTGGAATTCCATGCGACACCGGGCGAAACTTGAGCGAGAGTGACGCCTACCCCATCGATTGTCATCCTTCGGAGCAGGCAGTACCCTGCGGCGCAAATCGAAACCAACCACCCAGTCTCTGTGCGCTCAGGGGACACGCGGACCAAGGGTTCGCCCCCCGAACCGGGCGCTCGCGCGCCGAATGTCACGGGTAGATAAAGACGTCCTGGCCTTCCGGGTTCCGCTGGATTTTATCAAGGCCGTCACTACCATTTGAGATTCCATTGGGAGCCTACCATGACCGTCATTCGGGCGTCGATGCTGTTGTTTGTGCTGAGTCTGGGCGCAGCCCTTTCGGCGCAGGCCCTTACGGGCGTCTCTCCCTCGCGCGGCGACCCCGACGCGCCTCGCAACGCCAACGCTGTCGCCACGTTCAACACGCCGATGCAGGCGCCCGCCGGCACCGCCTTTCAGGTGACCGGAAGCCAAACCGGATTCCGCTCAGGCAGCATCAGCGGGGGTGGCACCTCCACACTTACCTTTAACCCGGCGGCTGACTTTCGCGCCAACGAACGAGTCGCCGTTACCCTGACAGCTGGCGTCCAGTCAACCGGCAGTGTCGCGCTTACCAACCCTACGACATGGGAGTTTGTGGCAGCGTCCGTGCCCGGTCCTACCGACTTCTCCCAGTTTCGGCAGAGCCTTGGGAATCTCGGCAGCGGCGACGTGGAAGCCGCAGACCTGAACGGCAACGGGCACCTCGACCTGGTCTTTACACGCACGAACAACGCGCCGCGCGTTTACTGGAACGATGGATCGGGCGGGTTTTCAACAACAAACTACACCACGCTGGGCAGCCCAGCGACGTCGCACTATGTCCGGATCGGCGACCTCAACGGCAATGGCCGTCTTGACGTGGTGTTCACCGTAAGTGACGCACCGCCGTGGATTGCGTTCAACAACGGCGGCGGCAACTTCACGGTTACACCGATCGGCGGGTCGACGATCCACCACGGCAACCCCGACCTTGGCGACATCGACAATGACGGCGACCTCGACATCGTCGCGCCACTCTGGAACGCGCCGAACGCGATGTTTGTGTACCGCAACAACGGGAACGGCACGTTCGCGGCGCCGCAGGGGTACGGCACGGGCAATCGCTCTGACGCTGTGCTTGGCGATCTCAACAACGACGGCTACCTCGACGCCGCTACCGACCGGGAGTGGTTCTACAACGACGGCACTGGTGCCCTGACAACGTCCGCACCGTTCCCGTTGGGAAACTCGGCGGGCGCGCCGGCTATCGCCGATCTGAACTCGGACGGTTTCGTGGACATGGTCACCACCAGCGTGTCGACCGGCGAGACCCGTATCTTCCTTAATAATACCACGGGTGGATTTACCGCCGGGCAGGTGATGGCAGGAGGGAACAACGGCATCGCGCTGGGAGACGTCAACGGGGACGGCCACCTGGATCTGATGCGAGTCGGCAACGCCGCGTTCGGCATCCAGATTTGGGGCAACAACGGCGCGGGCGTCTTTTCAATGCTTCACACCGCCTCTTCCGGCGGTGCTTCCGCCAACACCGCTTCGCTGCTTGTGGACCTCGACAGCGACCACGATCTGGACATGGTGGTGTCCCGCAGCTCCAACTTTTCTGAAGTGCTGCTCAATCGGCTGCTCGACCCCGACGTTGCGCTTTCCGCCGGCACGCTGGCTGCCCCGACAAACATCGACTCGATTGCCGGCGCGTTGAGTTTCACGAACGTCTTTGAGTTCAAGCTCACGGATGGCGGCTCCGCTGTCGGGCACGGGTTCTCGGTCGCGGGCGTCTCCGTCAACGTGTCCGGCATGGCCGATGCTGCGCTTCACACGTGGAAGCTGGTCGTGCCGGGGTTTGGCGACTTCCCGGGCAGCGTTACCGGCACGCCCGGCACCCAGAAAGTCACCTTTAGCCTCTCGGGTGTTTCCGCGGGCAGCGCGGGCAGCGTGAACTTGCTGATGGCTGTCCAGTTGGCGCCGACGCCGACCGAGCCGCAGGACAACAAGACCCTTTCATTCCTGGTACAGGCTGCG
>CAZNBU010000233.1:0-5861 GCA_964571035.1 uncultured Planctomycetaceae bacterium
CAGAGCGCCCGGCAGCGAAAGGGTGCTCCAGAAGGCGGACTCACCCCCGTACCCGCGCAGCCAAGGCGCCGCCACGACCAGCAGCAATGCGACTACGAGCCCGCACAGGGCTGCATAACCAAGGGTGCGCAACATCAGCCGGCGGCGAAAGTTGTGAAGGTGGCGCTGAAGCTCGGTCAATCCGTCCTCCGTCCCCATTGTAACGCATAATCATTGCCACATGCGCCGACTTTCTTTCGGACGTGATTATGACGCACGCGGCGACAGCCAATTCGTCACAAGTCGTTGGCGGCCATTCAAATGCGTTGACGCTGCACCCCCTGCCTGATAGGTTTGCGCTACCCCCGCCGTACACACAACTCGCAACCCGCGTGTGGACCGGCCAACGGTTGACACGGCGGGAAGCATACAGGTGTCGCCATGCTGGAACGTCAAAAGCTCGGGGAGATGCTGTTCAAGAAGAACCTCATCACCAAGGAGCAACTGGACACTGCCATCGAGTACCAGAAGTCGCTTGGCGGCAAGATGGGCAACATTATCGTCAAGCTCGGGTACATGACCGACGAAGGCCTGACCCGCGAGATCGCCCGCCAGTACAACATGGAAGTCACCGACCTGGCGAACATGATCCTGCCGGTGAACCTGCTTAAAGCCGTGCCGCGCGACGTGATTGAAAAGCACCACCTGATCCCGGTGCACCAGACCGACAAGGTGCTCACGGTATGCATGAGCGACCCGACCGACTACGAGGCGCTGGACGAGTTGCAGTTCGTCACGGGCAAGAAGATCGAAACCACGCTCGCCACGCGCGACTCCATCAAGCGCGCGATTGCCGAGTTTACCGGCGCGCTGGAGAAGGAAGAACGCCGCTCGGCGGGCATTCCAGCCGGCCGGCCAGCCAGCGCGGGCAAGCTTCGGCCCGCCAGCAAGGGCTCATTGCAGGCGCTGCGGGAAGCCACCGAATCCTCGCTGGTGGACGAGTTGCGCGACCGCCTGAACGCCCAGGGGGCCAAGGGCGTCAACACCCAGACGCTGACCCGCGGCGAGTTGCGCGCGGCTTTGATCCCGGTGCTGCTGAAAAAGGGCGTGATTACCGAAGGCGAGCTGTTTGACGGCGTGATAGAAATCCTGAAACGCAAGGGTGTCATAGAGCAGCGGGAGCTTCTGGACCGCGCCAAAGGGCTCTCTGGCCGGTGACAGTTTCCATTTTCACTTTCGGCGGGTAAACTGACAGTCGATTCACGTTTCCTGAGAGGCCAGATCAAGGCGATTGAATGAAGACTTGGACCTCGGCTGAGATCGTTCCGGAAGTTGCCCGCTCAACCGGCGTCGACGAAGACGCCGCACACTCCATCGTGGATGGGCTGCTGGGGTTTGTGCGTGACCAGTTGGTCGCCGGCAAGCGGGTCAGCATTTCGAACCTGGGTTCGGTGTTCTGCGAAGGCGCCAAGGGCCAAGCCACCATGCCCGGGCCGGAAACGCACGGCGCCGTGGATGGCGACGCAGCGGACATCGACAAGGTCGCCGCGGGCTTGGTTGACGCGCTGATCGCCAAGGTGATGCGCCATGATGTCGTTGATCTGGACGGGTTCTTCCAGCTTCGCCTGAAAGAGCGCAAGGCGCAGATCGTGCCGGCGCAGGACGGGCACGAAGGCGTAAAGACCATCGCGGTGACCAAGCGCAGCGTGGAGCTGACGGCTGCCCCGCAGTTGCTGGATGCCGTCGCGCGCGGCGACATTGAGTTTGAATCCGGCGGCAAGCTGAAAGAGCAGCTTGAGACCGCGCGGGCGAACAAGATCCTGCTGGCAAGCAAAGACGGCGAAGACCCGTTCATCAAGACCATTGAGTACCACTTCAGCAAGGCGGGCTGGATCGTTGAGGTCGTAACCACCTTGCCGCAGGCCAAGCAGTACCTGATAGAGGACCCGATCAGCCTGATCATCATCGACTGTGTCATGCCCGAAGCCGACGCGGTCGTCGAATACGCCAAGACCCACAAGAAGAGCAGCCTTGTCCCGATCCTGGAAATGCTGCCCGCGGGCAAGGAAAAGGCCTGGTTCAAGACCTTCCGCTTCCTGGGCAACGAGCAGCTTACCCAGCCGTTCGAAGTCAAGGGCATGCTTGAGCTCGGCGAGCGCGAGCTTGAGCGCAGCACCGAAGAGCAGGCTGTCTTTGAGCAGGAAGTGTACTTCCGCTTCCCGACTGAAGACCGCTGGATCGACCGCGCCAACGAAATCGGCGCGCGGCTGTTCGCCGACAGCGGGCTCAACGAAGGCCAGCAGGTGCAGATGTGCACCGCGTTCCGTGAAGCGTGCAGCAACGCGGCCCAGCACGGCAACCGCCACCGCCGCGACCGCTTTGTGGACGTCGAGTACTACCTTGATGCCAAGCGCCTGACTGTTGTGGTCAGCGACCAGGGCAAAGGCTTCGACTGGCGCCTGTACGTCGCGCCCGAAGACGGCGCCGTTGACCGCGTGCGCGAACGCCGCAAAGCCGGCAAGCTTGGCGGGTTGGGCATCATGCTGATGACCAAGTGCGTGGACAAAGTCGAGTACAACGACGAAGGTAACCGCGTAACGCTCACCAAGTTCAAGGAAGAGCGCAGCAAGGCCGGCGCCGCTCAGCCGGCGGCACCGGCGTTCCAGCGCAGGTAGCGCCACGGACTGAACACACGTGGCGATCCTCCTGACCTGCAATTTTGCGCGACACGGCGAACCGGGCGAGCCGGTGGACTTGCTCGGAGTCGGCGAATTGCACGGGCGCGATTTCACCGCTTACATCGAGTTGGACGAGATCGAACTCGCCGAGGCGGAGGAGAGTGGGTTGACCCTTGAGGCGGACGGCGCAACCCGGCTGCTGCTGATCGACTTCAAGCCGCGCAGTGGTTACTGGATCGACCAGAAGTTAGTATGGCCCCTGAAGGGCGTTCCCGCAGGGCATTGGCGGCTAAGCCTTAAGATCGGCGACACCGAATACTCGTGGCGCACGATAAGCAAGGGTGAGTGGTGAAGGCGAAACGCAAGAAATTGGTGACGGTCCCGTTGCAAATCGCTCGAGACAAGAGCGGCAAGGTCCAGCATATCGAGCTACAGCCGCAACCGATTCGCGAACTGCCCCCCAAGAAAACGACCAAACGCAAGGCCGGATAGCAGATTGACGCACTTGATGCCCGGCCAGCAATGGTCGGGCTCTTCTATTCTTGTAGAAGAGCGCCCATGCCTGACAAACCTGCACGAGTACGCGTAGCACCAAGCCCCACCGGCGACCCGCACGTGGGCACCGCCTACATGTCGCTGTTCAACAAGGCGCTGGCCGACACCACCGGCGGCCAGTTCATCCTGCGCATTGAAGACACCGACCGCACTCGCTACGTCGCCGACAGCGAGGCGAAGATCTTTGAAGCCCTGGCGTGGATCGGCTTGACGCCCGACGAAGGCCCACACAAGGGCGGCCCCGTCGGCCCGTACCGGCAGAGTGAGCGGCTGCCCATGTACAAGGAAGCCGCCGATCGGCTGATCGCTGAGGGCAAGGCCTACAAGTGCTACTGCACCTCGGAGCGGCTTGAAACGCTGCGCAAGATCCAGCAGGCGGAAAAGGCCAAGCTGCTGGGTTATGACGGGTTGTGCCGCACGCTCACGCACGACGAAATCGCGAAGAACGACGCCGAAGGCAAACCGTGCGTCGTGCGCATCAAGATGCCGCGCGAGGGCAACCTTGAAGTGAAGGATTTCTTCCGCGGCACGCTCAGCTTCATAGCTGAGGAGCAACAGGATGCCGTGCTGCTGAAATCCGACGGGTTTCCCACGTACCACCTCGCGATGGCTGTGGACGACAACGCCATGGGCATCACACACGTGATCCGCGCCGAGGAGTGGATCCCCAGCCTGCCGCTGCACTTTGAGCTGTACCGCGCGCTGGGGTTCGAAACGCCGGTGTTCGCGCACATGCCGCTGCTGCGCAATAAGGACAAGAGCAAGATCAGCAAGCGCAAGAACCCAACGTCGCTGCTGTGGTATCGCGACGCGGGTTTCCTGCCGGAAGGCTTGAAGAACTATCTCGGGCTGATGGGTTTTTCCCTGCCCAACGACCAGGAAATCTTCACCTACGACGAGTTCCTGAAAAACTTCGACCTCGCCAAGGTGAACATCGGCGGGCCGATCTTCGACCTGCAGAAGCTGCACTGGCTGAACGGCGAGTGGATTCGCCGCCTCAAGGTGGACGAGTTGCAGAGGCGGCTGATCGATTACGTCACGCACCTGACCGGGCGCGAGCGCGAGTTCGCCGACCTGCCGGAAGACCAGTTGCCGACCGAGCAGTTCCTGCGCGAGTTCGAAATCAAGCGCCGCGAGCGCTCGCGCAAACTGGCGGGGTTAGCCGCCGACCTCACCGCGCCCCACAACGCGGAGCTGATCGGCAAGATCATGCCCCTGATCCACGAGCGCATGCACACGCTCAGCGAAGCCGCCGACTACCTGCCCATGTTCTTTACAAGCGACTTCACATACGCGCCCGAAGACTTCATTCAGAAGAAGGGCACGCTCGAAGACGCAAAGAAAGCCCTGCAAGCCATGCGCGCCATCCTGGAGGCCAGCAACTTCGAAGCCCCCGACTGGCTGGAACAGATGGACACGCAAGCAAGGGCAAAGTCCGAAGAACTGGGCCTGAAGCTGGGCGCGTTCCTCGGCCCCGTCCGCGTAGCGGTCACCGGCAGCAAAGTAAGCCCGCCCCTGATGGAAAGCATCCTTGTGCTCGGCAAAGACCAGACACTGGCCCGAATGGGGAGCGCCGTGTCCGCGCTCTCCACCTAGCGTGCGATCCTGGAGTAGGCCCCGCAGGGGTCGTAAGACCGTAGCCCGGCCCGTAAGGGCCGGGTACTCTGTCTGCCAGCACGTCTAAGGCCCGTAAGGGCCGACAGAACCCAGCGGTGCAGCATGGCCCATACCTACACGCGGCTTCTCTACCACATCGTTTACTCGACGAAGGAGCGCGCGCCGTTGCTCACCGACCAATGGCTGGAACGAATGCACGCCTACCTCGGTGGGATCGTAGCCAACTTGAAAGGCACGCCGATCCAGATCGGCGGCACTGCCGACCACGTCCATCTCTTCATTAAGATGCCGCCGACCATCACCATTGCCGAGACCGTCAACAAATTGAAATCCAATTCATCGCGGTGGTTGAACGAACAACCGGATTACGGCGACAAGTTCGCGTGGCAGGAAGGCTACGCCGCGTTCACGGTAAGCGACAACCGGTACGACGAGACGGTGCGATATATCCAGAATCAGGAGAAGCATCACGCGCGGACGAGCTTCGTGGATGAGTTGAAGGAGTTTCTTCGCCGCAACGGCATCGAATTTGCCGAGGCCGATCTGTTATGAACGCTCGCCTTCTGTCGGCCCTTACGGGCCTTAGTGGATCCGGGTAACGTGTTTCCCGGCCCTTACGGGCCGGGCTATGGTCTTTCGGCCCCTGCGGGGCCTTCTGGATGTCGGAGTGAACCCGTGACTCACAACCTTGTTGAATGGTGTTCCGCTGAGATTGAGGCGCTGAAAGCTCGCAGCCTGTTCCATATGCCGAAGGTGCATGAGACGGCGGTGGGGGCTCGCGTTGTTATTGATGGCCGCAAGGTCATTCAGCTTTCGAACAACAGCTATCTGGGGCTTTCGACGCACCCCAAAGTTGTCGAAGCCGCGCACAAGGCGATCGACAAGTATGGCGTCGGCACCGGGGCAGTGCGGCCGATCTCGGGCACGATGGACCTGCACGTCGAGTGCGAAGAAAAGATCGCGAAATTCAAGAAGGTCGAAAGCGCCCTGCTGTTCCAGAGCGGGTTCACAGCCAACGTCGGCGTCGTCAGC